>DATMXP010000014.1 GCA_035561515.1 Terriglobales bacterium
CCTTCCGTGTCGCTTCCGCCCACTCGTCCAGCACACCCTCATGAGTAAGCGTCAGTTCACACCCATGGGTAGTCGGCACGATATCGATCGCCACCCGCGTCACCACCGGCGAGTACTTCGGGACGCTGAAGGTAAACACCAGCCGCTCCGGCCTCCGTATCTCTTCATACGTGCCGACGTGCTCCACGTCCTCGCCATTGCGCCGGTCGGTCAGGTTAAAGCGGCCACCCACGCGCGCATCAATATCGCAGCGGACCATCTGTCCGTCCGGCGTGGCAAACAGAAATCGCGACGCCCGCGCCGGATCAAGCCACGCATCAAAGACGCGATCAGGCGGGAAGGGAAACGAGCGGGTTACAGATAATGCCGGCATCCTGTCGGCATTATAGTTTTTGGATTAGTTAAGGGATACAATCCCGGCTCATGTCAGACAAAAAATCGAGGAAGAAGCAGACAAGCTTTTACTTAGGCGCATGTTGGGCGATGTTGCTTCTTATACTCGAAAATTTTACTGATCCTCACCGATCCATACTTATCTTACTTTTGGTACTGATGGGTGTTTCTTTTTTCGTCTTCCTGCTCAACCTTCCTTGGGTTTCAAAAGCTTCTTCGACCAGTTCGAAGGTTTGTAGGGTGGTCTTGCTTGCTATTGCGGTGACAATTCCATGCGTTGCATTTGAGTCTTGGCTGTGGCGAACGAACGTGAAGGCGAAGTTCTTAGGATTCATGACTTTCGACCTGCTTCAGGAGAACCGCCCACCCAAGACCTTGATGTTTTTTGGTGTATCTCTGAAGAATACAGGGCGCCAGTTCGTTACAGTTGATACATTCAGACTCTCGTTGAGATCTGGATCCTACACCGAGGAAGGTATTCGGCCAGAAACTCTCAAGAAAGGTGATTCCATCACCACTCGTTCTGGCGTTCTCGCCACGTTCGAGACTCCACTCCTCACCGAGAAAGGCTTCCGTTTGCGGATGGATACTCTTTTCTCCGAACAGCTTGGCGCGTGCAAGAATGCGAGAAAATGATCCGCAAGTCACGATCTCTTTTAGAGACGTCGACGACAAACCAGGAAGCACCAGTTCTGCTATGAAGGCCCAAGGAGATACCGTTCTTCCTAAGGATCCTTGTGTTGAGCAGCCCTTCAATGAAGCCTTACTTAGTGCTCTTCTGGTTGCACATGGGCGCCCCGCTCTGAATGATGATCGCGCCTGGATTCTTCGAAACCTAGCCGACACCCTTGACCGAAAATCCCTCTTGCACAAATATCCGCTAGGTTATGTCTTGTTCGACGTTGACTACCAAAGCCACGTAATGCCTCACCATGCATCTTCGACTCTTGAAAGGTACGATCTGGACTGGAATGTGGTCACCTTTCGGCAGCTTGGCGGTGGTCAGATCGAGATGCGTCTACCTGATGTACGACTTAAGGGCGGACCTCTTCTCCTCGGTAATATTGTGACTGGTGGCAGTTTGCACGTAGGCGATTTCGGAGGCGCGTTGTTCACGGACAGGAATGGTCAGGGTGTGATGATGTTTGCGGAACTGTTAGGGATCCGAAAGACCGGTGCGGTGTTCTTAATCGGTTTTGAGCCGATGAGCGCGACACGGAAACGGATGGATAGCAAACCCGGGCGAGCACGAAGCACAGGTACTACATGAAACCTACCGCACGTTGATGTTTCGAAGCCTTGGGTCCCTTGAAAATCCGGATACCTTCCTATGTCCGAACTTCGACTATTTGGTTTTGACCAACTGCTAACTACCAAGCACTAGCTACTCGATCTTCAACCTCGGACCCAGCAACTCCATCCCGTACTTCTTCAGGAACGCCGCGTCTTCCACCAGGCCTCCGCCACGACGGTCACGCTCCGCAAAGAAATCTTCCATCTTTCCCGCCGGAGCGAACACGAACAGCATCTTCCCCGGCGTGTTCCCCACGAACGCCCACGTGTGCGGGATACCCTTCGGCCCCAGCACCGAGTCCCCCGGCCCGGCCTTGAACCTCCGACCGCCGATCTCAAACAGGAAATCCCCTTCCATGATGTAGAACAATTCGTCTTCGCCGTGATGCAGATGCAGGGGCGGGCCGCCCTTCACCGTCAGCCGATGCTCCATCACGAACATGTCGCCGCCCGAATCCTGGGTCGCAACCTTGAACGCCGACGTTCCAAACGGACGCGGCCTCTCCATCCCGTACCGGTCCTTCCCCGCCGCGACCACCACCGCGCCCCCACTCTTGCCTGCGTCCTGCTTTGGCTCTATTTTGGGCTCCGGCTTCGACCCCTGTTCTTGCGCCACCGCCAGCGCCGGCACCGCCGCCAGCGCCATATTCAAAAACGAACGACGATCCATCAACCCACCCCCCCACAAAAAAATTCCGACGATTATACGTCCATCGAAGTGGGATCAGCCCCGGATTTTATCCGCGTCCATCCATTCAATCCGCGTCATCCGCGGCTCACCATCGGCGCGAACAGCCAGCCCGAGCCGAAACACCCCACTCCGTGCGGCATGTCACAGATAGTTAACGGATGAGTTCATACAATGCAATCACCTTCTTTTCGAAATCTGGCGGGCGCCGGCGAAACGAAATCTTTGGTGGTGGGAATCCACCAATGATGGAAATGCCCCGGCAGCAACCGGGGCGTTTTCTTTTTGCGCCCACCGAAAGGAGGTGATGGGCATGCGACCTTCTAGGCTCAGGTTTGCCGTGCGAATCGATGATCGGTTCGTATTGGCAACCGCGTTAAGTCTGTTAGCGTTAGCTGCCGTCGCGCTGCTGCTTCTAGCGAAGTAACAGCGAGCCGCCGATGTCCAGTCATCGGTGGCTAACTTCCCCTACATTTTACCTCTCGCCGTCAACTGTCCTCCGTGCCGCTCACGCGCCACACTCTTCGGTCCTTCAGCATTAGGTTTATCCGCGTCCATCCATTCCATCCGCGTCATCCGCGGCCCGTTTCGGGAAATCCCATGTCAAGGGGGTCTAACGTCTTCGTTCGCCGCAAAATCTTGATTCCATTCGAAATATATTTCTTAAAACCTTGGCATGATCCCCCAACCCAAATTGCTATTCTGAATATGTAGGTGGTGAAGACGACAATTCCGTCTCACCACCTTTCGCGCTTTTACCGACAACCGGCAACCACGAATGATAACTAGAAGCTAAACACCAATTGAGCTAACTGCTCTGGAATGAACAGCTTGATATGCAAGTCCTTTAGAATCTTTGGTCGAACCCAAAGTCCATATGCAAGTCATTGATTCCATTGCATCGCAAGAGATAGGGGGAGGGGGGTAGGTATCCTGACGGCGAAAATAGAGGGTATCACGTGCAGGTTACTCATCTGCCAACGACCGGATCGTAAGACGAATACATTGGCCGGCACTGACCCACTGAACCTACAACCAGAGACCCCGCCTTAGATCTTCCTCACCTCCCTCATCACATCCCAGTGTGATCTCCCCTATAATCGATGGCATGAAGCACGTGGTCCACGCCGCCTGTCCGCACGATTGTCCCGATGCATGCGGGGTTTTGATCACCATCGACGATGGCAAGGCGACGAAGATCCAGGGCGATCCGGCGCACCCGGTAACCCGCGGGTTCCTCTGCGCGAAAGTCGCGAAGTACCTGGACCGCGTGTATTCGCCTGGGCGCGTGCTCCATCCCATGCGCCGCAAGAAAGGCCTCGCCAAAGGCAGCGGCACCCGGTCGTTCGAAGATTTCGAGCGCATCACCTGGGACCAGGCGCTCGACGAAATCACCGCGCGGCTGAAATCAATCGCCCAGGAATTCGGGCCGGAAGCCATTCTTCCTTACTCTTACGGAGGAACGCTCGGCGCACTGAACGGATCGTCGATGGACCGGCGTTTCTTCCACCGCCTCGGTGCCTCGCAACTCGACCGCACCATCTGCGCCAGCGCCGGCGGCGACGCCATCCTGACCGTGCTCGGAAAAAAGTTGGGCACCGAGCCCGAACAGTTCCGGCACTCGAAGTACATCATCGCCTGGGGCGCGAACATTCACGGCAACAACGTCCACCTGTGGCCCTTCATCGAAGAGGCGCGGCGCAGCGGCGCAAAACTGGTGGTCATCGATCCCTACAAAACGCGCACGGCGAAATGCGCCGACTGGTATCTGCCGATCAATCCCGGAACCGACGTAGCGCTCGCGCTCGGGATGATGCACGTCATCATCAACGAAGGGATTTACGACGCGGACTACGTTTCGCAGCACACGCTCGGATTCGACGAACTCCGCGCCAAGGTTCAGGAATACACGCCCGAGAAAGTCAGCGGCTGGACCGGCATTTCGGCCGACGACATCCGTAAGCTGGCGCGTGAGTACGCGACGGTTCGTCACGCCGCGATCCGGCTGAACTACGGCTTGCAGCGCTGCGAGAACGGCGGAATGGCAGTTCGGGCCATCACGATGCTTCCCTGCATCACCGGTTCGTGGAAGGAAGTTGGCGGCGGACTTCAGCTCTCCACCAGCGGAGCGTATCCGTTATGCAGCGATGCCCTCGAGCGCATGGACCTGATGCACGTGGCGCTTGGACGTCCAGCTCGGATCGTGAACATGAGTCAGTTGGGATTGGCGCTCGGGACCGTCACCGATCCGCCGATCAAGGCGCTCTTCGTGTACGCCTCGAATCCAGCGGCGGTTACTCCGAACCACAACGAGGTCGTCCGCCAACTCAAGCGTGAGGATCTGTTCACCGTCGTCCATGAGCAATTCCTCACCGATACGACGGATTACGCCGACATCGTCCTGCCCGCAACCACCTTCTTCGAGCACAAGGACCTGCAAAAGGCCTACGGACATTACTACCTTCAGGTGTCGAACCAGGCGATCGAACCGCTGGGCGAAGCGGTGTCGAACGTGGAACTGTTCCGGCGTCTGGCACAGCGCTTCGGGTTCACCGAAGAGTGCTTCCGCGAGACGGAAGACCAGATGATCGATGCGGCCCTGGCCTCGAAGGATCCGTGGCTCAAGGGACTGACTCGCCCGACGCTGGAGAAAGCCGGACATAAACGCCTGAACTTCGGGACCGAAGACCCGTTCCTGCCCTTCGCCAACGGCCACTTCTACACCAAGAGCGGCAAGGCCGAGTTGTACAGTGAGTCGCTGAAGGACATGGGTCTGGATCCGGTCGCGTCGTTCGTGGCCCCGACCGAGTCGCGCCACACCAACAATGGCCATTCGAAGTATCCATTCGAGTTGCTGGCGCGCAAGGCCGACAACTTCCTGAACTCCACGTTCGCGAACCTGCCCGGGACGCGCGCCATGGAGAATCCATCTCTCCTGGAGATCCACCCCGAAGACGCCGGCCCGCGTGGTATTAAGGACGGCCATCCGGTCGCGGTGTACAACGACCGCGGCGAAATCCGCCTGACGGCTAAAGTGACGGACACGGTTCAGCCCCGAGTGCTCGGGGCGAAGCTGGATTGGGCGAAGCACTCGTCGGAAGGGATCAACATCAACGTGCTGACCTCGGAGCGGTTGACCGATATCGGGCGCGGTCCCACCTTTTATTCCGTGCTGGTTGACGTAAGGCCCCTGTAGTCGTCCCACCGGCCGCTACTTCCTTTCGTTGCAAGGGTTTACTTTTGTGGGATCAGTGTGCGGGGCGACACGGAATGCCAATTCGCTTTGCCCACCAGATGATGCGAAAATAGAGTTTCCAGCCGCAAGAGGGATGGTGTGTCCCGCGCATCCAAGGCGTGGCGGAAACGTCTAAGTGAAGCAGTAGATGGAGACCTCCGAAATCCCGACCGCACCCGGTCCTGAGACGTCAGAAGACGTATTCCAGAACATGACGGAGTACGACCTGCACGAGACCCCCGTGGTGCTGCTCGAATTGCAGGATGAACTCGCGCGTTCCAGAAGGCGCGAGGCACTGTGGATCTCCGTCGTCGTTCACCTGCTGGTGGTGATAGCGATCGCGACCTCGCCGAAGTGGGCCTATCCGGTTCGCGGCGTGGTGGTGATGACTCCCGCCGACATCCTCAAACAGCAGGAGATGACCTACCTCGCCCTGCCGCCGGATGCGCAGAAGGTCACCGAGCCTCCGAAGACCGACATCATTTCGGACAAGAACCGAATTGCTTCCTCGAAGATTCCAAGCCCGAACCAAAAGGAACTCAGGAAGATATTGGACTCCGCCCGTCCGGGACCGCCAAGCCAGCCCGGCGCGCCTCAGCCACCGACGCCCCCGGCACAACAGCAACAAATGGCGCAAGCGCCTCAACCGCAGAATCCAGTGCAGCAGCAAGCACAACGTGGCGGCGGCGGTCCACAGTTGCCTCCGTCGCAAAACCAAAGCCCCCGGCTGGAATCGCTGAGTCCGGGCGGTGGAAGCGCCTCGGCTAACAATCCGTTCCGCGCAGCGATGTCTGCGGGTTCGGCCATCGAACAGGCTGCACGAGCCACAGTTGGATCGCGAGGTGTTGGTGGCGGTGCGGGCGATTATGGATTGGGCACGGGCCGCCAGGGTGGGACAGTTCACAGCCAGCTCGACATCCTGAGCGACACACGCGGCGTGGACTTCGGCCCGTACCTCGAGCGAATTCTGCACACGGTTCGATTGAACTGGTACAACCTGATCCCCGAAGTGGCTCGGCCTCCACTGATGAAAGAGGGAAAGGTCTCGATTGAATTTGCGATTCTGAAGAACGGGCAGGTCGCCGGCATGAGACTGGCGGGTCAGTCGGGCGATATCTCACTGGATCGCGCAGCGTGGGGCGGCATCACGGCGTCAAATCCGTTTCCGCCACTGCCGGGTGAATTCAGCGGCGAGTACCTGGCACTGCGTTTTCACTTCTATTACAACCCGCGCAGCAACAGCCTCCAATAAAGAAGCCCGGCATTTCTGCCGGGCGATGAAACCACACAGAGTCTATTTTCCGACTTCCGCGGTAGATCCTCCTTTTAACTCGATCGGCACGCCTGCGTAGAGCGTGTTCGCTCCTTTCTCCAAGGCGAGCTTGTTGAAGTTGGTCACGTCGTTGGAGAGCAAGGCATTGAACTCGCCCACGATCTTCTGCACCTGCGGGCGAAGCTCAGCCAACTCGTCCTGGTACAGGGCACTCACGGGTTCGTTATAGCCGAAGTTCGCTCCACCGCGCGCGAGACTTTCCACGCGATCATGAAGGCGGGCCAGGAAGTGGAGGCGGTCGCTTCCGCCCTGGTTCTCGGAGTTGTAGAAGCCTTCCTGGAAGTCCTTGAGCTTCTTCTCGAGATCGCGAGCATTGTCGATCACCGGCTTGTAGCTGACGGCCAGTGTGCTGCCTTCTTCCGCCGTGGAGAGCAGCTTCTGTACGGTGGTCAATTGGGCACGCATCGCGTCGAGGCGGTTCAGCGTTGCGTTGAAGGCATTGAGCAGGTCGCGAGTTTCCAGCCCGTACTTCGTCTGGGTACGCGCGACTTCCATGTTCATCTCATAACGAGGATCAGGCCCGACCTTGACCGTCGTCTTCTCCGTCTTGCCGTTTACCGTAACAGCGATGTTGTACGTGCCCGGCAGAACCGGAACACCCGAAGCGCTGTCGAAGTATTCATTTGGCTCGCGCTCGGGCAGGAAACTCAGTCGTGTCGCCGGTTCGTAATCGAGGTTCCATACCGCGCGGTTCACGCCGGCTTTCGAGGGACCGTAGATGGTGCGAACCGGTGCGCCGGTTTCGTCGGTGACGACGATCTTTACCGGCGACTTGCGACCCTTCTTCATTTCCGGAGTCACTTCTATTTCCGACTTCAGGCTGTATGAAATCACTGCGCCGAGTGGCGGGTTAGGGGCCGTGAAACCGGCCTGGCTGAAACCACGCTTGTTCCACGTGTGCCAACGGCTTGCGGGCATGGAAGCGAACAGGTGCATGTCTTTCCCTTGCACGTCCGAGGTGTATTCCACGATCGGAGTGATGTCGTCCATCACGAACAGGCCACGACCGTGTGACGCAACGATCAGGTCATTCGTCTTCTTCACGAACTTCAGATCGTAGATCGGCACCGTAGGGAAATTGCTCTTCAGCGGAGTCCACGTGTCGCCGTTATTCGCCGAATAGAAAAGGCCCGTCTCAGTGCCGAGCACCAGCCAGCCTTTCTTGTTTGGATTCTCACGGACGACTCGCACCGGATCGTTTTCCGGCAGGCCCTTGTTGATTGCGGTCCAGGTCTTGCCGAAATCGCTGGTGCGGAAGACATACGGCTTGTTGTTGTCCACCTGGTGCAGGTCGAAAGCGACGTAGCAAGTGCCCGCGTCGAAGGGAGAGGCCTCGATCTGCTGTACGCGTCCCCACTCGGGGAGGCCCTTCATGTTCCCGGTTGTATTCGTCCAGGTTTTGCCACCGTCGCGCGTTACTTGAACGAGTCCGTCGTCCGTGCCGACCCACATTACCTTTTCGTCTATGGGAGAAAGCGACATGGAGAGGATGGTGTCGAAAGTCTCGGCGCCGCTCAGGTCGTAGAAGATCGAGCCACCGCTGGAAATCTGTTTCGATTTGTCGTTGCGGGTGAGGTCGGGCGAGATCGGAGTCCAGGTGTTCCCTGCATCGGTGGACTTGAAGACAACATTGCCCCCGAGATAGACGGTTTTGGGATCGGTCGCGGAGACTGCAATCGGCGAAGTCCAGTTGAACCGGTACTTCAGTTCCGAAGGCGCCATTTGTCCGACACCTGCCAGATAAGGACGGACGCCCGCCGACATTCCCGTCGTGGCATCAAGCCGCTCGACGAATGCGTTTTGCGACGAGGCGTAAATGATGTTGGACTTGTTTCCGGCAGGGACGATGTACTCGCCGTCGCCGCCCACAGTGGTCCACCAGTCTGCGCCCACGATGCCGCCGCGCGCGAGGCTGTTCGACGGACCGCACCAACCGTTGTTGTCCTGCAATCCGCCGCAGAGCATGTACGGGGTACTGTCGTCGTGAGCGACCATGTAGAACTGTTCGATCGGCAGATTGTCGAGATAGCGCCACGTGACGCCCGCATCGGAGGAAATGTAAACGCCACCGTCGTTCCCGAGGATCATGCGATGCGGATTCTGCGGGTCGATCCAGAGGCTGTGATTATCAGGATGAACGCCGCGGCCGAGACGCTTGGCGGTCTTGCCGCCGTCTTCCGACAGCATCACGTCGAAGGATAAGAGGTAGAGTCGGTTCGGATTGTCGGGCGCAACTTCGAGGCGGCTGAAATAGAAGCCACGTGCGGCGATTTCACGCTTATCGTTAACCTGCGTCCAGTGATCGCCGAGGTCCTTGGAATCCCAGAGCACGCCTTTTTTCGTTTCGATAAGCGCATAGACATGAGTTGGCTCGCTAGGTGCGATGGCCAGTCCAATTCTTCCGAGTGCGCCTTTGGGAAGTCCTTCGCTCAACTTCTTCCACGTCACGCCGCCGTCATTGGAGCGCCAGATGGCGCTGTTCGGTCCGCCATTTTCGAGTGCCCATGGACGACGCTGCATCTCCCACATAGCCGCGAACAGCACCATCGGATTGCCGGGCATGATCACCATGTCGGCAATGCCGGTCTTGTCGTTCACGTAAAGGGTTTTCTGCCAGGTTTTACCGCCGTCGGTCGTTTTAAAAACGCCGCGCTCCTGGTTCGGACCCCAGGCGTGTCCGAGAACGCCAACCCAGACGATGTCGGGGTTCGTGGGATGAACAATCACGCGAGCGATCTGTCCGGCGTCAGCGAGACCCATGTGCTTCCATGTCACGCCCGCATCGGGGGAGAAGAAGACGCCCCTGCCTGTTGAAATATCGTTGCGAGGCTTCGCCTCTCCGGTGCCTACCCAAATCAGATTCGGATTGGAAGGCGCGACTGCAATGGATCCGATGGACGCAACTGGCTGTTTCTCGAAGATCGCCTTCCAGCTTAGGCCTCCGTCGATGGTCTTGAACACACCACCTGCGGCAGCGCCGACGTAATAGACGTTTGGTTGACCCGGCACACCCACGACCGAGGCGACACGGCCGCCTCCAACGGCGGGACCAAGATTTCGAAACTTAATGTTCTGAAATGGATCTCTTTCTTTGGCGGGGTCCGCTGTGTCGTCGATCTGGGCCCAACCGAAAGAGCAGAGGCCCATACTCAAAATGATGACTGCAAACAAACGCCAGGCAGTGCGAAATGGCATGATGGCGATCCTCCAGGAAGTCCAGAGTTGCTGACGCGCGGAAGCGTAAATGAATGCTGCTGGAAAATCCATGCAGGAATACACTGAAAGGTCTTCTCTGAATCGATTTCATGGGAGATCTAATCCCGGGACGGGGACGAATCGAACTTTATCGTGAGGCTCAATACATTGCGGAACTTTCTGGTCGTTGCACTCCTGTGCGCCGCGTCGTTGTCGGCGCAAACGGCACCCGAAGCATCACCCAAACTTACGGCCGAAATGAAGCGCATTCAGCAAGCTGCGCTGCAGAGCGACTATTCGTATCAATTTGCCGCACATCTGACCGACAACATTGGACCGCGCCTGAGCGGTTCGGTGCAGTACAACCATGCCGCCCAGTGGGTGGCAGCTGAGTTCAAGCGTCTTGGACTCGAAGTAAAACTCGAGAAGGTGATGGTGCCGCACTGGGTACGCGGCGAGGAGCGCGCCGAACTCGTTCAATTTCCCGGTATGACACCAAATACCACACAGAAGATCGTACTGACTGCGCTCGGCGCCAGTGTCGCCACGCCCGCGAACGGGATTACGGCCGAAGTGATCGCCGTCAACAACTTCGACGAACTGGCAGCGCTGGGCCGCGAGAAGGTTCAAGGGAAGATCGTCGTCTTTAATCACAAGTTCGACCAGCGTATGGCTGAAATCGGCGACGCCCGTGATGCGTACGGCCTAGCGGTGGAATACCGGAGCAAGGCTCCGACCGAAGCGGGGAAACTCGGCGCAGTGGCTTCGCTGATTTCCTCGGTGGGAGGAGCGGACTTCCGTCTGCCCCACACGGGAAACACGCGGTATGCGAAGGATGTCCCGAAGATTCCTGCTGGAGCGCTTGCCGCGGAAGACGCGGAACTGATTGCGCGCCTGGTAAAGCAAGGAACCGTTCGCATGCATCTGGTGATGACTCCGCAGACGCTGCCTGATGCCGAAGCCTATAACGTGATCGGTGACTTGAAGGGCAGCGAGCATCCGGAGCAGGTGGTGATCGTTTCCGGGCACCTGGATTCGTGGGACCTTGGAACGGGTGCGATCGACGACGCCGCTGGTGTGGCACACGCGGTTGACGCCGTCCGTGTTATCAAGGAGCTCGGATTGCGACCACGGCGCACGATCCGTGTGATTGCTTGGGCGAATGAGGAAAACGGGTTGCGCGGTGGACTCGGATACGCCATCGCACACAAGGATGAGATCGCGAATCATCAGGCAGCGATCGAGAGCGATATGGGTGCGGGGCATCCGACGGGCCTTCTCTTCGCGGGAGATCCAGCGATCGAGAAGATGCTGGAGCCGGCTTCGAAGGTGTTGCGGGGTTCCGGCGCCGGTATTGTAAGGGCGACCGATCAGGGTGGCGCCGACACGATTCCGGTCGGTGCGCTGGGTGTGCCGACGTTCGAACCGCTGCAGGACGTCCGCACGTACTTTCACTACCACCACACGGCTGCCGATACGCTCGACAAGATCGAGCCACAGGCCCAGCGCGAGAACACGGCTGTGCTCGGCGTGTTGGCGTATTTCCTGGCGAATATCGATCAGCAACTTCCGCGGAGCGTGAAGCCGCTGCCTGAGTGGTTGAAGCAAGCAATGTCTGAGGCTGTGAAGAAATGAAGATTGCGTTTCTGGGTATCGGCAATATGGGCGCGGCCATGGCGCGCAATCTCGTGAAAGGTTCTCACGAGGTTCGCGCCTGGAATCGCACGCAAGCACGAGTGAAGGAAGTACCGGGCGCGATCGCGGCGGCCACACCGGCCGACGCGGCACGTGGCGCGGATCTTGCGTTCACCATGCTGGCCGATGATGCGGCGGTGGAGGCGGTGGTATTCGGGAATGATGGAATCCTGAATGCGCTGCCCAAGGGCGCGATCCATGTTTCGGCGAGCACGATCAGCGTGGATCTTTCGCGCCGGATGCAGAAGGCGCACGAAGGGCGCGGTCAGCAGTATGTCTCGGCGCCAGTGTTTGGAAGGCCAGCGGCGGCAGACGCGGGGCAACTGTTCGTAGTCGCTGCCGGCGCCGACGACGCCGTAAAGAAATGCGAACCACTTTTTGCGACCTTCGGCCAGAAGACATTTGTGATGGGCAACGATCCGGTATCGGCGAACGTGGTGAAGCTGGCCGGCAATTTTCTGATTGCGACGATTATCGAGTCGCTGGGCGAAGCAGTAGCGCTCACGCGCAAGTACGACGTGGAGCCGCAGGCATTCATCGACTTCCTCACGAGTTCGTTGTTCGCGGCGCCGATCTTCAAAATCTATGGCGGACTGGTGGCGTCGCAACAGTTCGAGCCCGCTGGGTTTAAGCTTCGGCTGGGATTGAAGGACATAAGGCTTGCGCTTGCCGCGGGCGAGGCAGCACAAGTGCCTTTGCCGATTGCCGATCTCATGCGTGCCAATGCGGTGAGAGCGGTGAACAACGGAATGGGGGATCTGGACTGGTCGGCGCTGTCGAAGATTGCGGCGGAGAACGCCGGGCTGAAGTAGCTAAGCCGTATCTTCGAGACGCGCAGAGTATTCAAACGGCAGCGTTATTATGAAGACGGTGCCGCTGTTTCCTGGCAGGGTGCGGCTCTTCACGCGAATTGTGCCTCCGTGCTTCTGCACGATGTTGCGGCTGAGCCAGAGTCCGAGGCCCGTGCCAAGTTCCCGCTTCGTCGTGAAGAACGGTTCGAAGACCTGCATCATATTCTGGCGCGAAATGCCAACACCAGAATCGGCGACCATAATGCGAATGCCGCCGTGGCCGTTGGAGGAGTAGGTGCGAGTTTTCAGAATGAGCCTGCCACCATTCTGCATGGCGTCGACGGCGTTGCCGATGAGATTCGAGAACACCTGGCGGATTTCACCGGCGAGTGCAGTAATGATGCTGTCGCCGCGATAATCACGCGTAATCTCGACCCGGTGCAGAATCAGCTTCTTGCTGTACAGCTGCAATACGTCTTCGATTACTTCCTGAATACTGATACGAATGGGACCGACACTGTCGCGGTAGAAGCCCAGCGTCTGCCGGGTAATGTGCGCTACGCGCGAGAGTTCCTGCTCGGCCTGGGAAAGGAATTGGCGTCCGGACTCGCTGAGCCCCTGATCCGTCTTCACGAGATAAAGAAGGTTTGTCACCGCCTCCAGTGGATTATTGATCTCGTGTGCGATGGTCGCGGCAAGACGCCCGGTCGCGGCGAGTTTTTCCGTTCGACGTAACTGGTCTTCAGAGCGGCGGCGTTCGGTCAGATCGCTGACGAAAGCCACGTAGCCACGGACGATTCCTTTGTCGTCGATATCTGGAATATAGATGCTGTGCACGTAGCGGTCGCCCGCAAATCTGAAATGCACCAGTTGCTCGTACTCGACGGTTCTCCCTTTCAGCGCGGCTTCCCGGAAAGGGCGCACCGCGTTGTGTGCCTCTTCACCCAGAATTTCGCGAACCGTTCGGCCTTCGACCGCCACATGCTCGCCCATCCACAACTGGTAGGCTTTGTTCGCGAAGCGGAACCGCTCGTCCTGGTCGATGTAGGCGATAAGACTGGGAATCGCGTCGATTACCAGGCGCAGTTGCTTCTGATTACGGCGAACTTCCTCGGCGGCTATTTTGCGATCGGTGATATCGATGACGACGCCACTGGCGTTTACAGGCTTGCCGCGGTCGTCGCGATAGGCACGACCGGTGACATAGATCCAGCGGATGTTTCCCTGCGCGTCGTAGATGCGGAACTCCGACTGCTGCTCGGCGGTGGAGTCCAACATGCGATCCACGAAACTTTGCAGGAGGGGGAGATCTTCTTCGACAAGGGCGTTTCGCCAGGACTCAAATCTTCCATCCGGCGCGACTGATCGCAGGGTCGGAACTTCCGCCGACCAGGTGATCTGACCGGAGACGAGGTTCCAGTCATATGCGCCGACATTCGCGGCGGCTTGCGCGCGTCGAAAGCGCTCGGTAGTCGCTCGGAGTTCCTGCTCCGTATCTTTGCGTTCGGTAATGTCGATGTTAATACCGGCCATGCGCAGGGCTTTGCCGCTGGAATCGTAGATGGCGCGTCCGCGACCGATGATCCAGTGCGTGCTTCCATTGGGCCAGATGACCCGGTATTCGGCTTCGAACTCTGAGCGGTATTCGATCGCGGTGGTAATGGCCGACCAGACTCGGCCGACATCTTCCGGATGAATGATGTTGCGCCAGTCTTCGATGCCGATGTTGACCATTGGGCGTCCGAAGAGGCGCTTCGAGTTTTCATCCCACATCAGGATGTTGCTGGAGATGTCCCACTCCCATGACGCGGCGTTCGCGGTCTTCAGCGCGAGGCGAACGCGCTCGGAGCTTTTACGGATCTCGTTGGCAGCGTCTTCCAGGCGCCGATCTGTGTCGCGCTGGCGAGTGACGTCGGAGGTAACGCCGACGATGTAGACTGGTTCGCCGCGATCATCGACGGCGACCTGTGCTTTTGTGTGTAGCCAGTGGATCTCGCCGGTGGAGCCGAGAATGCGGTAGTCGAGTTCGTAGCCAGTCTTCTCCGCAAGCGCTTTCGCGACGGCTTCGTCGAAGGCCTGGCGGTCCGACCAGTCGATGCGATCGTGCCAGTGTTCCGCACGATGAGGTGTGCCGTTCGGGAATGCCGCGAGTTCGCCGTGGCAGTAGAGCGCGCCCGTTTTCAGGTTCCAGTCCCACGCAATCGCGCCGCCAACATCCAGTGCCATGTTCAGGCGAGCATTGCGGCTGTCAATCTCGCGCTCGGCCTCTTTCTTGCGCGTGGCGTCTTCGACCATCGCGACGACCAAGCCTTTTTGGCCTTTGGTGTCGCCGGGCACGGAGGAGACTGTCAGGCGTCCCCACATGATCGATCCGTCTTTGCGGAAGTAGCGTTTCTCGAGGCTATAGCTGCGGATTTCCCCAGAGGTCAACTTGGCGAAGAGCCGCTCATCGGCGGCCATGTCGTCGGGGTGACTGACGGCGGGAATCGTGAGGGTGCGCAGTTCCTCAGTGGTGTAGCCAAGCATCTGGCGAAGGCAGGGGTTGATCTCAAGTAACTTTCCGTCCGGGGCAATGATGGCGATACCGATCGCGGCCGACTCGAAGATGGCCTGGAATGCAGCGGAATCTATACGCAGGAGATCGCTATTCTCTGACGAACGGACGTGTGACTCGGGAGAACTCATTGGGGAACGTCGGCGAACGCCCAGAACAGGGCAGAACGCGCAGTGCAACCTTTCATATTACAGCACCTCGGGACATTGCATGTGTCTGAACGGAAGCAGCTCCCGTTCGCATTCTTGCGGCGAGCGAGAGCTGTGCCGGGAATTCTTACGCTGCTTCTGAGTCGTCTTCACCTGGGTCTGGAATCGAAGACGGAGGGTCGCTGGTGGGAAACGAATCTGCCAGAGTTTTGTCGAGTGCTTTCTCTTTCACTTCCTCTTCGGATTGCGGCGAAACCGGACGTTCTTCAGGATCGCGCCGGTTTCCCGAATGTTCTGGTTCAAAGGGCGTCACCTGCGGATCGCCGGGCTTGCGTGCTTTCTCAGTCACGAGTTGCTCCTTGCCGCGGATGTGCTAAAGCAAGGAATTAGAAGGCCTTAGTCCTGCCTTGAGTTGGCTGAATCAGCTCAGCTCGGTTTTCAGGCGCGTCGTCTCTCACGTACAATCATCCGTTTGCTACAGGGTGAAATCCCCACAAGAGGAGCATTACTTGGCAGAGAAGGTGTTTGACGTCGCCATTATTGGAAGTGGTCCAGCAGGTTATACCGCCGCGATTCGCGCCGGACAGTTCGGGCTCAAAACCGCACTCATCGAGAAGGAAAGCAAGTTGGGTGGAACGTGCTTGCACGTAGGCTGCATTCCGACCAAGGCCTTGCTGTTCAATGCCGAGGTTTACGACCACCTGAAGGCCGCTCAGGAGTTCGGCATTGAAGGATTGGGCACGCCAAAGCTGAACTGGAAGACCATTCAGGACCGCAAGGACAAGATCGTTGCAAAGCACGCGAAAGGCCTCGAGTTCCTGATGAAGAAGAACAAGGTCGAGACGATCAGCGGCTTCGGCAAGCTCACTGGTCCAGCGAAGAACGGCCTGCTCACGATCGCCGTCGAAGGCGGACAAGTGAAGGAAGTTCAGGCGAAGAACGTGATTCTTGCGACCGGCTCCGAAGCGCGCATGCTTCCGGGACTGAAAGCCGATGATCGCATCCTGACCAACATCGAGATCCTTTCACTGAAGGAGATTCCGAAGTCGATGGTGATCGTCGGTTCGGGCGCGGTTGGCGTTGAGTTCGGATCGATCTACAAGTCATTCGGAACGGATGTGACGATCCTCGAAATGCTGCCGCGAATCGTTCCGGTGGAGGACGAGGAAGTCTCGAAGGAACTGGCGAGGTCGTACAAGAAACGCGGGATCAACATTCATACCAGTGCTTCGGTCACGAAGGTTGAGCGCGCGAAGAATGGAGTTGCGGTTGAGTTCGAAGCCGATGGTAAGAAGCAGAAGGTCGAAGCCGATGTGGTGCTGATCGCCGTTGGGCGCAAGCCGCGGACGGAAGGCATCGGACTGGAGAAAACAAAAATCAAGCCGGACCGCAGCTTCATTCATGTCAACGAGTGGCTGCAGACGGAAGAGCCGAACGTGTACGCCATCGGCGACATCGTGGCCGGCACGCCCCAGTTGGCGCACGTCGGATCAATGCAGGGCATGGTCGCGGTAGCGAAGATCGCCGGCAAGCCGGCGCGTCCGCTGAACAAGAACCGCATACCGGGCTGCACGTATTCGCATCCGGAGATCGGGTCGGTCGGCCTGACCGAGGCGAAGGCCAAGGAACTCGGCTTTAACGTGAAGGTGGGCAAGATGCCGTTCACGGCGAACTCGAGGGCGAGCATCGTCGGATCGCATGAAGGGTTCATCAAGGTGGTGTCGGACGCAAAGTACGGCGAGATCCTTGGTGTACACATCATTGGGCCGAACGCGACCGAGTTGATCGCCGAGGCCGTGACCGCGCTGGAACTGGAAGCGACGGTGGACGACCTGATGTACACGATACACGCACATCCGACGCTGGCAGAAGGCATGCTGGACGCAGTGGGCGCGGTGAGCGGGATGGCGATCAACTTCTGATCGCGCGAACGGGCGCGGGCAGGAGTGTCCGCGCCCCACAAAGCGTCACTTCATCAGAAAGCATGTGCACTGACCCCCTCCCCCCCTGTTTTGCCTCCGTATAAGAAAACAAAGCAGTTGCGCGAGCGTCGGGCTCTACGTATATGATTCTAAAGGATTTACAAGTCCTTTGTTTTCATATATGGAGAATCTGTATATGAAAACAAGGGAGTTACAGGGCGCATATATGAAAACAAAGGAGTTAGAAGAAGCAAGTTGTCAGTCATTAGTTGTTAGTACTTAGTCGGCGACCGTCAGTCGTTGGTCGTCGGCAAAAGCTCTCCTCCTGAAAAACCGGTGGTGGCTATAGGGATTCTTCCCCTTCCGCTTCACTTCGTTTCAGCGTCAGGGTCAGAACGACAAAAAAACACGTACAAGGGTTCGTTCGGCTTCGCCTCAGAACTCAGAATGACAAAGCCAAAACCACCTACATTTTCAGGATAGCAATTTGGGTGGGGGCAACATGCCAAGGTTTTGAAATTTATTTTGCGAGTGTTTTCAGCGGGATACGGGGAAAAGGGTGTGGTGACCCCCTTGACATCGTTTGGAGCGGATTGTGCCGAAATGGAACAAAAAGATGACCACAGAGACGCAGAGACACAGAGAGTGAATGGGAAAGAACTCGGGGTGAACGCCGGCGGTAGTCCGGCTTCGCTCAGGACAGGCCCTTAACGTCTCAAAAGACGAGACGTGAAGGTGGGGCACGGAAGCCGTATAGCTAGTGTGTTAGGTGGGCCACCAGTCGCCCCTTTCGGCACAAAACGCCGAAAGGACCGGGCCACCCAAGTCATTGCTAACGCGAAGGTTCGGCAACCCGCCCTGCGGATTTTGATGAATACTTCACAAATAAGACCCAGAGCAAACTGGCAAACAAGCCAAACATAGGAAAGCCAAAGTAAAAAGTGGCTGAGATCCAAAGTCCTGGGCTCCAGATGTGATACCCCTGCATTTGATAAGTGCGAATCAGGGAGAGTGGATTGACATAGTTGTGCGTGAGCCAACCCCAAAAGGAAAAGTGAAGAACGAGAAAAGCAATCGTCAAGTAAGTCGCGATTCGCCGTCTCTGAAGATAAATCACTATCGCACCAGCCAATACAAATATTAGTTCCAGCCAGACAAGAAGTGGAAACATGGTGATACGCACCGTATCAAGAAGAAGGCTGTGCGAGAGAGAGTAGAGATCGACTAAATAGAAGAATGGGAACCCAAAGACGGCTAAAGCGCCTCCAACTGTTCGCAAAATAGTGCTCATAAGATTGACGCACACCGGAGCGCGAAGGATAAGGAAAATCATGCTGGCCAGAAGAAAGGACCAGCTTACCTGCTCTAGAACAAGCCCATTATCATTGATGATGCGGTGCCAATAGAGATAGCTCAGTAGATTTGACCTTTCCCAATACGGAAATATCTTGACCTGTCCAGCACGATCAAAAAGTCCTCCTGTATGACCAAATCCCCTTGTTCGGTTGACCCAAATAAACATCCAAGCTAACAGGAGTGATAGAGAACCCTCATAAAGCCATCGGATGTACCTGAACTGCAGCAACGAACCGGTGAAGGTGGAATCGTCGTTTGTTGACATAAGGTTCCTCATAGTTACAGGGAGGGCTGGTGGCCCATGTTTCACTTAACTCCGGAGTTTTCGTGCCCCACCTTCACGTCCCGCCGTTTGGGACGTTAAGGTGGGAGTCCACTGCACTCCGCTCCCAGAGCGGTTGTGCTGTTGATCCTGCGTCTCGCATGAGTTAATCGGGGGGACAGAGAAATATCCGTTCCCGACTGCCAGTGATTTTGGTCTCACGCTCGCGTGCTGTCCATTCCGATTCGAGCTCGACCGGCCCGAAATGCAGCGCAATGAAAGACAGGTCGTATAGCTTGGGCCCGAGAAGTTCGTCTGACGCCGGTAACAACTGAAGGTTAGAAAGTGGTGTTGACCGGACTGCTGAAACCGGACGAGGCCTCGGGTCATGGGAGAAAGGGTAGTGAACGTGCGCGTTCGTGTCGGTGACCGGCAACCCTCCGGGAAGGGAGTGCAGTGGTCTCCCACCCTTCGGCTTCGCTCAGGGCAGGCCCTTAACGTCTCAAAAGACGAGACGTTAAGGTGGGGCACGGAAGCCGTATAGCTGGTGCGCTACGTGGGCCACCCGCCCCCACCAGCCGAAGCTGTATAACTGACCCATCATGTGCTCCACCAGCCCAAATGTCGAATTCTAGGCCCCAGAAGCGCTCTGATTAATAGCAAAAGCGACCAAGTAAGGAAAAGTATTGCTTCTACCTTGTTGCCGAGTGGGTTGTTGCCTGGCTGTCCCCAGATCTCGAACACCGCCGCGTAGGCTAAGTACAACCCGGCAGACGTTAATAATGCACTTACGAGAAGATTCCGGATACCAAATCTCGCGGAGGGTACAGATTTCGAATAGCGGTACCGATCCAACTCGCGACCGACTAGGAACCAAGTTAGCGCTACAGCTAAGAAGAAGACCCAGTCCGAGGAAAAGAAACCAAGGAGTCTCCAATTAAACCAAGGCATGATTACCTGCCTGTCAACGTACCATTGAACAAGCAAGTTGTATGGGATCGTCAACAGTACTGCTGGAGCATTCACGCCATAACAAAACATGTTTGCAGTTGGCGCAAAGAGATCAAGACCCGGTGGTCCCGTCTCACGCCTACCGAGCTCAAAGAGAATCCCGGCAAACAGAACCGCGATGATGGGTAGCACTAGTCGAAGCCTTATTTGCCGCACCCGGGTGCTCCTCGCGGGTGGCGCAGACAATCTTCCTTTAGCACGCCGACACTTTACCTCATCTATTTGCGAAAGCATGGCTTTATCGTGCGGGTTCGAGAAATCTGGAATCCCAGATTGGGACAGCACAGACGTCTAAGCGTCACTCCAAACCCTGCGACGGTTAGCGACGTACCAAATGATTAGTGGCGCCAAGACAATAAATACAAGCAGTTTTATAACCGCATGAATCTCGCGTGGTGTGCCCCAGGAAGATTGCAGGAGGATCACCAACAGACACACCACGACTCCCAGAATTGGTATGAACTTTGGCAGACGGTTAGGCAGGATCGCAAAGCAAGCCAAAGGTAGGCTGAAAAAGAACGATTCGCTTGTAGAAGAAAATGACAAGGCTCGTGGGCCAAACAGCGTTGAACCTAGAGTTAGAATCGCCGTAATTGCCAGTGCAAGCTTTGTCGGGGTCTTCTTTAACAAAGCTCTGCAAACTGGCCAGACATACATCACAACTCCTAACACAGCTACATAAAGCGTAAACTGCTGCGGAACGTCGTCTCTGTTTCGGTACGTTCCGAAGATCAAAGCCAGCAAGGCTATGGAGACTGAGGCAAGAACATCCATCAGTTTCATGAACACAGAATCCTCGGCTGGCGCAGACTACGGGTGGTGTTCTCCTTGAACACGCCTACACTTTAGCTCATCTCTTTGCGAAAGCGTGGCCTTATCGTGCGGGTTCGCGAAATACGGAATCCCAGATTGGGACAGCACAGAAGGTGTGCGCCCTTTAGGCCTCGGTTGGCGGACGATGGCGATTAACTTTGATTGGCGTTATTGGTCTCCACGCAGAGAGCGCGAAGGAGCCGAGAAAGCAGAGTGTCAAATGTTTGAAACCGCGAACGAGGCCAGCTTAGCTCGAAGAATTGTGTCAGGCCTCGTGCACTTCACTCGGGATTTCCCTAAAAGGTTCGCACGTCCGTTACGCTTCAAAACGATTCGGTTACGACTTCTTCGGAACTTCTTAATTCTCTACGTCGCGCTGGTCCTTTGGCTCCATTTCGTTGGACTGCGGCGGTGGAATCCGGAGTTTCATCGAGTTCGAAAACCACTCATTACCGCGGCGATTGATTCTCTTCCATTTGCCCTGCTTGGAACGGTTCTATCTTACCTATCCATGCTGCGAGAACGTGATAGGTTGTAAATCATTCTTAGTTCAACGCAGCCAGCTTATCCGGATTCACCACCACATACACGCCGGTGATCTTTTCGCCGTCGGTTTCAAATGAGTAAGCGGCGAAGGGCTTTCCGCCGGAGCGGAGGAACAGGCCCGGAGTGCCATTCACTATCGCGAACTCGACGGATAAATCGAGCGGGATCTTCGGGCGTATGCCCATCAGGAACTTCGTCAGGATCGTGTTGCCGTGAAGGACGTTGACGGAGGCAGCGGCTTTGCCTCCACCGTCGGCGGTCCAGGTGGCGTTCTCGGCGAAGAGGGCCATGAGGGCGTTTTCGTCTCCGGCCTCGACGGCCTTGACGAAGCGTCCGACAAGAGCGCGATGCTGGTCGGCGCTGACGTCGTAACGCGGACGGTCGTTGCGTACACGTTCCCGCGCGCGGTGGACCATCTGCCGGATGGCGGCTTCGGACTTGCCGAGTGCGTTGGCGATGGTGGCGTAATCGGAATCGAGGACATCGTGCAGCAGGAAGGCGGCGCGTTCTTCGGGACCTAAGCGCTGGAGCACGTAGAGGAAGGCCAGCGAGATGTCGTCGCGGAGTTGGATTGGGCCGCCGGGATCGTTCTCGACAATCGGTTCGGGCAGCCACTCACCCAGGTAAGACACGCGGTCGATTTCGAGGGCGCGAAGGCGGTCGATCGACAGGCGCGTTGCGACGGTGACAAGCCACGCTTCCGGAGAGCGCAGGGCGTCATGGTCGGCGGCGTGCCAGCGCAAGTAGGTTTCCTGCACGATGTCTTCGGCTTCGGCGCGCACGCCGAGCATGCGATAGGCGAGTCCGAAGAGTCGCGCACGATGGCGCTCGAATTCCGTCACGCGGAAATCGTTGCCTGGTCCGGTGATTTGAGCCCGTTCTGTCCCCACAAGATTCAGACGGCTGTGCGCCGCGGTTGTGACAGATTATCGCAGAAATTTTTCTTTTACTGGCGCCGTCACAGATAAAGAGCGTTCTACGTCTTCGCCATTGAAGAGAGGGAAAGCATGCTGAAGAAGATCCTGAAGATGGCGATTGCGAGGTTTGAGCGGCAGAACGGTTATGACGGCAGCTATACCCGGTACATCGTGGAGCACTCGCCGTCGGCATTGTGGAAGCTGGGAAAAATCCAGGGTTTCGCAACCCACCACGAAGACGTTCCGCGCGACGCCTACTATGCCGCGAAGATTACGTCGGTTCTGCGCGCGGATTGCGGACCATGCACGCAACTGGTGGTGACGTGGGCCGAGCGGGCCGGCGTAGCACCGACGACGATTCATGCGGTGCTGACCAAAGACTGGGACGCCATGACTTATGACGTGCAGTTGGTGGTGAAGTTCATCGAAGCTGCACTGGCGCGCAGCCTGGAAGCGGATGTGTTACGGGAAGAGATCCGGCAAAAGTGGGGCGACCGGGCGGTGATCACGCTGGCGTACGCGGCGACTGCGGGGCAGATCTACCCGACGCTGAAATACGCGCTGGGCTTCGGACACGAATGCACGCTGATCAAGGTGGCGGGAAAAGATGTTCGCGTGTCGCACGAGTTGCCGAAGATACTGCAAGCTATTTAATCAGATGCTGTACTTGCGGCGCACCCACTCAAACCATTGACGTTCAAAGTCCGATTGCGCGACGCCCAGCACGGTCTGGGTGTCGCCGTTCCGGACGATGAGTTCCCGCAACTTTTCTTTTCCGAACTCCTGCATGACGTACTCGACGATGGTGAACCCGACCTGGTAGGTGCGGGTATCGTCTATGGAATTCAGCTCCGAAAACGACGGCGGGTTGTGGGCCTTCATGTAGTCGACACGGCGCGGAGGCACGAGTTGTCCGGCTTCGTAGATGGCCACGCTTTCCCAAAGCCAACGCGGATGGTTCGCGATGGAGCCATTGATCTGCAACGAGACGCAGTGGGCGAACTCGTGCAAGAGGTTGCCGATCATGATGTCATAGCCACCCCACTCGGAGAGGTTGGGCGACATCATGTGGATGGCGGTCGGGGAGGTGACAAGCCCGGCGGTCCAGGAGGGGATGTATCCGGCAAGGGCCGTGGTGGCGAGTTCGAGTTGGCGATGGTCCGGGTACAGGGTGACATGGACCTTGGGCATAGAGTCGGTGCCGAAGTCGGAAAGGATGCGCGAGTATTCGGCCTCCAGCTTCGAGGCGGTGCCCGAGATGTTGCTGGAATCAAGCGAAGTGTAATGAAACACGAAGTGCGCGCTGGAGTAGGTGAGCGTGGGCCGCTCCGCAGTCGATGAGGCTGCGCTCGAGGCGGCAGCGGTCTGCAGGTTGGCCGAGATTCCGCCGCACGCGGTTAGCCCCGCAAAGAGCAGAAAGACCCCAGCGAATTGGAGGAGGCGGTTCGTCACAGGGGAGAGTCTGTAATGTTAGCCGATTTCCTTAGGTTATGGCGCACGAGGGGACGAGATGGCGCTCACAGCGGGGCGGTTCGGGGGCACTGCTATGATATGTAGTCCGTCGCGCGGACCGTACTTATTGAGGTAGCTCCCTTGTCGAACAAGCCAGTACTCCTGGTCCACGGTGGAGCCTGGGCCATCCCTGACGATCAAGTCGAAGCACATTTAAATGGAGTTCGTAACGCTCAAGCCGCCGGTTGGCGTGTGCTTGAACGCGGAGGCACCGCTATCGAGGCGGTAGAAGCAGCCGTCGTTGTCATGGAAGACGACCCGACCTTCGACGCCGGACGGGGCAGCTTCCTGAACTCGGATGGCAGGGTGCAACTGGATGCAATGATCATGTGCGGCGGCACGTTGCGGGCTGGAGGCGTGGGATGCGTGGAGCATATCCGCAACGCGATCAAGGCGGCACGAAAGGTGCTGGAGGATAGTCCTCACGTGTACCTGGTGGCGGAAGGAGCCGAGCGATTTGCGGAGAAGCATGGGATTGAGTTGATCGATAACTCCGAGCTGGTGGTTCCGCGCGAGGTCGAATTGCTGAAGGTCGCCCAGGCGAAGGCGGAAAAGGGAGAAGTCCACGAGATCTTCGCGTCGCAAGAGTTTCCGAGCGATACGGTGGGAGCCGTTGCGCTCGACAAGGATGGGAACCTGGCCGGTGCGACTTCGACGGGCGGGACATTAAACAAGACGCCCGGACGGGTGGGGGATTCGTCGCTGATCGGCTGCGGCTGCTACGCCGATAACGAGTCGGGCGCGGTTTCAACCACCGGGTGGGGCGAGCCGATGATGAAGCTGGTGATCGCAAAGTGGGCGGCGGACCAGATTCGTGCGGGATCGACGCCGCAACAGGCGGCGAAGGACGCGATCACGTACCTGAAGAACCGGCTGAACGGGCACGGTGGAATGATCGTGCTGGATGCGAAGGGACGGTTTGGGATCTCGCACAACACACCGCGCATGACATGGGCGACGAGAACAACGTCGGAAGCGCGTTCGGGGATTGAAATCTAGCGGTTGCGACCGGTAGTAGTGTTACTTTCAAGATTCCTCAGTGAGCCATTTCCTGCCAAGCAGAAACTGATTTTCCGCGACCATTTTGAGTTTCCCGTTTTGGGACTAGTATTGCCACTTTCATTGCTTGCAAGTTGCACCGCCAGTGGTGTAAAACCTAGCACCGCAGCTACTTACAGAAGCCGCGTTTTTTCTGCGCGAATCCCATTCGCGAAATAGATGTGGGGTAGGACGAATCGTTAGCTCTTTGGTGTCCAGCAACGACAGGAGTGTCGCCGCCTTGGTTGGCGGTTGCGAAAGGTGGAAAGGGATGAAGGGTATTCTCAGCTTTATCGGGATCTTGGCGATTTGCCTGCTTGTGCCAGTCGGGATGATGGCTCAGTCGGCAGCAACCGCAGAACTGCACGTTGCGGTGAAAGATCCGAAAGGCGCGGTGGTTAGAAGCGCCAATGTAACCGTCCGCAATGAGGCGAGGAACTTCGAGCGGGCTTCGAAGGAAAACACCGAGGGCGAATACCAATTTCTGCTACTTCCGCCTGGACAGTATCAGGTAATCGTGGACGCCGCCGGGTTCGCGAAGACAACGATCAGCAATGTGACGATCACTGTCGGCCAGCGGGCTGAGTTGCCAGTGACGCTGCAACTGGCGTCGGTGAGCGAGACGGTGAACGTCAGCGGCGAAGCGGAACTAATCCAGACACAGGTGACGTCTGCCAACACCACGGTCGACCAGGTGCGCATCGACAACCTGCCGATCAATGGTCGTAACTACATCCAATTTGCGCTGACGGATTCGAAGATCGCGCGCGACACGGCGCCTTCCATCGGCGCGGCCCCGACTTCCGGATTGAATTTCAGCGGACAGCGCGCACGTTCGAACCTGGTGAACGTGGACGGCGCGGACGCGGTCGACAACTCGACGAATGGTATTCGCTCGACGGTGTCGCAGGAAGCGGTACAGGAATTCCAGATCATCACGAATGGCTACAACGCCGAGTACGGGCGCGCTTCGGGCGGCGTGGTGAACATCATCACGCGCTCAGGGACAAATGATTTCCACGGAACGGCATTTGGATACCTGAGAAACCGCAACATCCAGGCGAAGCCGTATTTCTCGACCACGGCAGACCCTGCGTACACGCGGTACCAGGCCGGTGTGGCCGCGGGCGGCCCGATTATCAAGGACCGCACCTTCTACTACTTCTCTTATGAAGCGACACGGCGCCGGGAGTCAGGCTTCTCTACGATTGGGCAGAACAACTTCAACCTGGTGAACTTCAACACGGCCGCAGTGGGACTTCCGTTCGGGAACGTAATGCTGACGCCGGCCCAGGCTGCGTTCGTGAGCCAGATCGCCCCGATTGCCGCCGGGAATGCGTCGGTAGCAAGCTTCATGGGTAACTATGTGGTGCTCGCAGGCGGAGGAGCAGGGCTCGGCGTGAACCGCCAGTTGCCTTCCGCGACGATGGCGGGCGCGCTGGCAGCCCGTTATGGCGTGACTCCAAGCCTGACGATGTTCCCCACCAGCGGCGCGCAGTTACCGGCGTCGTTCGTGGGCATGCAGTCGCTGATTGGCAACTTCCCGGTCAGGGAAGAAACGAGCCTTTACTCTTTGCGGCTGGATCACCGTTTCAGCGCCGCGAACAACTTCAACGTGCGCGTGGGAGTAAGCCCGAGCACGGCGACGGGTATCCAGGTGAACGCGCAGGGTCCGCAGAACTTCGGTCAGAACGCCTGGTCGCGTACGTCGGAGCAGCAGTATCGCGACTTCAACGTGACTGCCCAGGACACGATGGTCCTCGGCAATAACAAGGTGAACGAGTTCCGGTTCCAGTATGCGCGTCGCGGACTTCGCTACAACTACTCATCGGGTCCGGGCGGAAGCAACGTTGCCGTTAACATGGCGGGTTATGGGTTCTGGGGACGTGAGCCGTTCTCGTACGTGAACCGCACCGAGGAGCGCTACCAGTTCCTCGACAACTTCACATGGACTAAGGGCAGCCACACCATCAAGTTCGGTGGCGACGTCAACTACCTGCCGCTGACGGCAGACTTCACGGTCAACTTCGGCGGCCTCTACAACTTTGGCAGCCTAGCTGCGGGGCAGTTGATGACCGACACGAGTGGCAATCCGATTACCTCGATCGCAGGAATCTCGGTGCCGGGATTCTCGCCGGTACAGGCCTACGGGCTGGGTATTCCGGCGGCGTACATTCAGGGCGTTGGCAATCCGCACGATGAATTTAAGAACAAAACGCTGGGCGTGTTCCTGCAGGACTCGTGGCGTCTACGTTCGAACCTGACGATGAACTACGGTGTCCGGTATGACGTTGAGTTCACGCCGGAGTTTGCAGCAGTGAATGCGATGTCGCAGACGGCACAGGACGCGCTCGGCATCACGCAGGGTATTCCCCGCGACAACAACAACGTTGCGCCGCGCATCGGGTTCGCATGGGATCCATGGAGCGATGGCAAGACGGTTGTTCGCGCGTCGTACGGCATGTTCTACGATCACCCACTGCTGGCGCTGGCGTTCGACTCGGACGTTGCTGACGGAACGCAGGCACCGCAGATCGTGCTGTTCCCGGGATCTCCGGGTGGATGCAGCTTGAACGCGTCGAACGTGTTCCAGGGCTTCCCGGGGACGGTGAACAGCCAGGGACAGGCAGTTGCGGCTTGCCCCGCCGCCAACCTTGCTCCGTTCACGTACCTGCAAGGTCAGCAGCGGTTTGATCCCACTCCGGGCACTCAGTCGCTCTTCACCAACCAGAACTACCTGACGGCAGGCGTGCCGCTCGTACTGCAGCCGTTTGGATTCCCGGTCGCAAAGAACTTCGAGTACGGGTACTCGCACCAGGCGAACCTGACATATGAGCATGAAATCATGCGCGATATGTCGCTCAGCCTCGAGTACAACTACAACGGCGGGCGTCACCTTAACCGGCCGATCAACGTAAATCCGGTGCGCACAGACCTGCTGTTCCAGAACTACTTCCGGGCGCGCAATGTGATCAATGCTCTGTTGCCGTCGTTGCCCGCCAACGCGCAAGCCACCCTGCGTGGGCAACTGGCAGCTCCCGAGTTGATCGGTATCTGCCCGGCGATGCTGGTCGGACTGGGCGTTCCGGCGAATACCGTGAACGCGCTTGTCCAGCAATATGGCAACTTCCAGCCTGCGGCGCTGATGAGCTTCTTCCGCCCGTCGGGAATTAACCCGTCGCTTACGGCAGCGGCCTCTCCGGTGGCACCCTGCGCGGCTAATACCGGGCTTCCGAACGCAGGGAACCTGCTACAGGAGTACGGGCTCGGACTTGGCGTAACGGTTCCGTTCAGCGATATGCCGGCCAACTTCTCGGACGGCACGTCGGTGTACCACGGCTTCACGGCCAATGTGAAGAAGCGCATGCGCAAGAACTACGAGTTCTTGTTCTCGTACACCTGGTCGCACGCGATCGACGACGGCACCGACCTTCAGTCTCCGTTGTCGCCGCAGGACAGCTTCCGCCCGTATCTGGAGCGGGGCAATTCGCTCTTCGACCAGCGGCACCGGTTGGTGTTCAGCAGCGTGTACGATACGGGCAAGCTGTCGAATTCCGGATGGAAGCGCTTCTTCAACGACTGGACGATTGCTCCGGTGATTGAAATCAGCTCGGGTCGTCCTTTCAACATCGTGACGTTCACGGATCGCAACCATGATCTCAGCACCGGCACAGACCGCCCGAACGCGGTTCCGGCTGGCACGGCGACGAATGCCTGTGGCGATCCGGTTGTGCCTTCCGAGTACTCGCCGACCGGGTACTTCCAACTGCCCTGCGACTTCGCCGGTCAGTACACGGGTAACCTGGGCCGCAACACGGGCGTCAAGCCGTGGACGTATTTCACGGACCTGCGCGTGGCGAAGCGGATGAACCTCACGGAGCGGCTGAAGCTCGAGGGCATCATGGACGTCTTCAACCTGATCAACACCTTCAACGTGGCCGACGTGAACCCGCTGTACACGAGCGCGGGTCAGCCGACCGCGGCGTTCGATCCGCGCCAGTTCCAGTTCGCACTGAAATTGACCTGGTAAGAATTGCCTCCCTTCAGCCCCGGCCGCGTGCCGGGGCTATTCTTTTGCGGAACAGTACCGCGACTTTCGGGTTATCTAGGTGATAGGTAAAGTCATCTCGGCTGCTCGATTCGGGAGTATCATTAACTTTGGAGCGGGAACCGTGAAGCGGGCGCTAGCCATCCTTGTACTTAGTTCCGGCGTACTGTTCGCCCAAGTGCGCGGAGTGCCACCCTCGATTACTTCCACCACAGGAAATGGTCCTTCAACTTTTGGAGTTGGAGCCAGCATCACCTCGCTAGGACCCCGCGGGTTTACCGGTCATCAGAACTTCCGGACTATGGTTCCGTCACCTCAGGGTCCGCGCGGCCAGAGAGGAAATCACCGGGGCGGCCATAACGGTCATAACCGCGGGAACTACTATGGCGGGTACTATTACGGGGGATATGTATACCCGTACGCGTACACGTATCCCATGGCTGTCGCTCCCGAGCCAGAGTACGTAGCTCCAGAGTACGTAAATGAGGAACCGGCGCAACCGGAGCGTCCGGCACTGACCGTGTTTGACAGGGGATCGAACGTGCGGCCTGCGCCGAACCCGACGCCAGTCGGAGAAGAAACAGCCTCACAGGCGAAAGAGGCTGCCCAGAGCGAGAATCGAGAGCAAGAGAGTCGCGCTGGAGCAGGCTTCGCGGAACCAGAGCCAATTCCGCTACTCGTCATCTACAAAGATGGTCGGGAGAAAGAGATCCGGAACTTCGCGATCGTAGGCGATACGCTCTACGAAATTGGGACGTATACCTCGCACAAGATCAAACTTGCGGAACTGGATCTGAAGAAGACCGTTCAAAAGAACGAGGAACGCGGAGTCGAATTCACGCTTCCGGCCGGCTACGTTCCCGAAGCCTAGCCAGATGTTCTCGCTTAGGTCCCTGACTGTGCGTCGTTAGATTTCGCTTCTTTCTGCTCCAAAACTCTGTCCAAGGCTGCCTGCACTTCTTCGAGGCTGACATGGTGCAGCCAGTCGGTGAGTTCCTTGGCGGTGGGGTGGCTTAATTTGGGATGTTGAAGCTCGTTGAAAAGACAGGCGACTACTCCGGTCAACACCGACATGTACTCTGGATTGTTTTTCCCCACACGAAACATTTGGCCCATACCACGGATACGCCGGCTCGCGACGCATCCGAATCTTCTTAGTTTCGTTTGATCCATGAATTTTAACCGCGGGTTGTGATCGGCCAAGAAAGTGGGCAAAAAAGGCATTACGAGACTATTCGCGGGCGGTTGTGTTTGCCTGTTAAGGCCAAGGGAAGGCGATGTTCAGGACGAGTCGTGCCGCCGGTTTGTCGTTGCTGTTATCGACACTGCTAGTTGCGCAGGAAATCCCCACTATCTCGGTGAATGTGAAGGTGGTGAACGTACTTGCGACCGTACGCGACAAGCAGGGCCGAATCGTGAACTCGCTCGCCAAAGAAGACTTCTTGCTGGAGGAAGACGGCCATCCGCAGGTGATCAAGTACTTCACCCGCGAGACCGATCTGCCACTTACCCTGGGACTGCTAGTCGACACAAGCCTGAGCCAACTAAGGGTGCTTGATGAGGAAAGAGATGCGAGCGCCGCTTTCGTGAACGACGTCCTTAGGGCGGACAGGGATTCCGCTTTCCTGATCCGGTTCGACTTCGATGTGGAGCTACTGCAAGACCTTACAACCTCACCGCTGAAGATCCAGTCTGCCCTGAACGAACTTACGTCGCCTCGTCGCCACGATTATTCCGGAACTCCGGTGGGCCAGGGTGGCGGTACGCACTTCTATGACTCGGTCTTTCTCGCCTCGGACGAACTGATGCAGAAGCAAAAAGGCCGTAAGGCGCTAGTGATCCTGACGGACGGGGTAGACCAAGGAAGCAAGGTCACGATTGACCGTGCCGTCGAAGCAGCACAACGCGCAGACACGGTGGTGTACACAGTCCTGTTCTCGGACGAGCAGGCATATGGAGGTTCGCGAGGTGGGCGTCCCCATATCAGCATTGGAGGTCCCTGGGGCCGGGGTGGCTCAGGATGGCCAGGGTCAGGAACGGGATGGCCCGGAGGGGGAGGCCGTGGCGGCGTCTCTCACGGAGACGGCAAGAAAGTATTGGAACGCATCTCGCGCGAAACCGGCGGGAGGATGTTCGAGGTTACTGCAAAACAGAATGTTACGCAGATCTACAGCGCGATCCAGGATGAACTGCGAAACCAGTACAACCTGGGCTATTCGTCGGACCAACCCACCGGCGGGAACGATTACCGCAAGATCAAGCTGATCACCCGCGAGAAGGGCTACAAGGTTCAGGCGCGCGACGGCTACTACGCGGACACAAAGCAGCAGCAAGCCAGCAAGTAGACCTCTACCGGCCCTTGGGAAGGGCTGGGAAGAGGCGCGGTGCCTTGTTTTTTCGACGTTTCCGGGGCAAGGATTCTGGCCCTGAAAGCCGCCCGCAGAAACGTGCTCACATGCTATAATGATCAATGGCTCTTCCACTGCGTAACTTCCTGTAAATGCAAGTGGTTACGGCGTTTTTGTGCGGCTTGAAAAGTTGTTCCGCGCATGCCTGATTTGTGCGCAGAATACGCCGAGAGCTAGTGAATATCTATGGCTGACGAACAGAATCCGAATAATCAAATTCCACTTGGTGGCGATGGTGCCGGAAACCTGATGGGACCCGGCGCGGCGAATATCCAACCGATCAACATTGAAGAGGAGATGCGGCGTTCGTATCTCGACTATTCGATGTCGGTGATCATCGGTCGCGCTCTGCCGGACATCCGCGACGGCCTGAAGCCCGTGCACAGGCGCATCCTTTACGCGATGCACGACATGGGTGTGCTGCATAACAAGAAGTACATGAAGTGCGCCGGTGTGGTTGGTGAGTGCTTGAAGAAGTATCACCCGCACGGCGACTCTGCCGTGTACGACGCGTTGGTGCGCCTGGCACAGCCGTGGAGCATGCGTTATCCGCTGATCGATGGCCAGGGCAATTTCGGCTCAGTTGATGGCGACCCCCCGGCGGCTTATCGGTACACCGAGTGCCGCCTGATGGCGATCGCTGAAGAGTTAATGGCCGACATCGACAAGGAGACTGTCGACTTCGCAGAGAACTTCGACAACTCCACGGTGGAACCGGTGGTTCTTCCGACCAGGGTTCCCAACCTGCTCGTGAATGGCGCGAACGGTATCGCCGTGGGTATGGCGACGAACATACCGCCCCACAATCTCACTGAGATCGTCGACGCAACCATCACGCTGGTCAACAATCCGAAGGCGGGATTGCTCGACCTGCTGAAGTTCGTCCAGGGCCCCGACTTCCCGACGGGCGGATTCATCCACGGCAAGGGCGGCATCGTCGATGCGTACAAGAACGGCCGTGGACGTTTCATCATGCGCGCCAAGGCTGCCATTGAGAACATCAGCGGCGGGCGCAACGCCATCGTGGTCACCGAGATCCCGTACCAGGTCAACAAGGCTACGCTCATCAAGCGCATCGCCGAACTCGTCAACAACAAGGTGATTGACGATATCAGCGACGTTCGCGACGAATCCGATCGCGAAGGCATGCGCATCGTGATTGAACTGAAGCGCGGCACCGAAGCGCAGATCGTGCTTAACCAGCTCTACAAGCACACCTCGATGCAGGAAAGCTTCAGCATGATCTTCCTTGCGGTTGCGAACGGGCAGCCGAAGGAAATGGGTCTGGTCGAGGCGATCCAGCACTTCGTCAATCACCGTATTGATGTGGTGCGTCGCCGGACGGCGTTCCTGTTGCAGAAGGCAAAGGACCGCGAGCACATCTTGGAAGGCTACACGGTCGCTCTCGATCACCTCGACAACGTGATTGCGATCATCCGTGGCAGCGCCGATCGTGCGAATGCCCGTGAAAACCTGGTCAACTACTTCGCCGGCAAGAAGATCGACATCAACACCACGGGCCGAGCGCCAAAGCTCGAACCGGAGAAGCCCTTCACAGCACGTCAGGCGGACGCGATCCTCGAATTGCAGTTGCACCGTTTGACGCGTCTCTCCATCGACGAAATCTCGAAGGAGTTGAAGGACATCCGCGAGCAGATTGCGGAATACGAATCGATTCTTGGCAGCGAGTCGAAGTTGCGCAAGGTCATCGTTAAAGAACTCGAGGAGATCAAGAAGCAGTACGGTGACGAGCGTCGCACCCAGATTGTCGACGAGACCACCGAGATCCAACTCGAAGACCTCATCGCCGACGAGCAAGTCGCCGTCACGATCAGTCATAACGGCTACCTGAAGCGCACTGCAATCACGACCTATCGTTCGCAGCGTCGCGGCGGAACCGGCCGCAAGGGCATGAGTACGCGAGAAGAGGATTTCGTCGAGCACCTGTACGTGCCCAGCACGCACGACTACCTGTTGGTCTTCACCAATACGGGCCGTGTGTACTGGCTGAAGGTGTACGAGATCCCCGACGTCGGCGCCGCTGGAAAAGGCAAGCACGTCGGCAACCTGGTTGCGCTGCAACCGGGCGAGTCGGTGAAGGCATTCCTGCCGGTCCGCGATCTTGAGAAGGAGAACGAGTACGTGTTCTTCGTGACCCGCAAGGGCACGGTCAAGAAAACGCCGCTGAAAGACTTCTCGAACGTGATGTCACGAGGAATCATCGCCATCGGCATCGACAAGGATGACGAACTCGTGGCCGCTCAGATCACCGACGGCAACCAGATCATTTTCCTCGCGTCACATGAAGGCCTGGCGATCCGCTTCGACGAAGAACACGTGCGGCCAATGGGCCGTCCGGCTTACGGCGTCCGCGGCATGGACCTCGACAAGAAGGACTACATCGTTGGAATGGCCGTCACGCCGAAGGAATCACCGAAGAAGAAGAACGGCAAGGACGAGAAGGATGTCTGCCGCATTCTTTCGGTCACGGAGAACGCCTACGGCAAACGCACCGATGTGGACGAATACCGTCTGCAGTCGCGCGGAGGCAAGGGCGTCATCAACGTGAAGACGACGGAACGTAACGGCAAGGTGGTCTCCATCATGCTGGTTACGGAGAAGTCCGAAGTGATGGTGATCAGCCAGTTCGGCAAGATCCTGCGCACCGATACGGAACAGATTCGTGCGGCAGGACGTTCGACACAGGGCGTCCGCTTGCTGAACCTCGAAGCTGGAGACCGCGTCGCAGCGGCAGTGGTGATTCCGGAAGAGGAACAGGACGAGTCGCCAACGCTGATTCAGTAATTCGGTTAAACAACCAAGGGCAGGCCACGCGCCTGCCCTTTTTTCTTTGCCTAGGTATGAACAGGTCAATTTAGCGCATGCCGCCGGAGGCGGTGATGATTTCACCGGTCAGCCAACCGGATGACGGCGATGCGAGGAAGACCGCCACGGGAGCGATGTCTCCCGGCTGGCCGAAGCGGCCAAGCGGCGTTTCGGCAACCACGTGCTTTTGAAAGTCGCTGCCGATGATGCCCGCGGCGTGCGCACCTTCGGTTTCGACTCCACCCGGGTTGATGGCATTCACACGAATCTTGCGAGGGCCGAGCTCCTTGGCCAGCACGCGCGTGATCGTGTCCACGGCGCCCTTGGTCCCGGCATAGACGGCCGAAGCGGGCGGCGTGACGGATGTGATCACCGAGCTGATGTTGATGACGCTTCCACCGTCAGGGCCAAAGCGCTTCACAGCCTCCTGGGTGGCGAGGATGAGTCCAAGGACGTTGGTGTTGAACTGGCGATGGAACTCGTTCTCGGTGACGGACTCGATGGGGTCGAACTTGTAGATACCGGCATTGTTGACGAGAACGTCTACGGTACCGAACGTTTTGACGGTTTCGGTGAAGAGGCGCTGTACGTCGTCTGACTTCGAGACATCTGCCTGGATGGCAACAGCCTTTCCGCCACTGCTGGTGATCTCCTGGACGACGCGATCTGCGCCGGTCCGACTGGATGCATAATTCACCACTACCGAGGCGCCGGCCGAAGCCAACGCGCGAGCGATTTCCGCACCGATTCCCTTTGATGCCCCAGTGACAACGGCGACCTTGCCGTCCAATTCCGTTTTCTGCTTCATATGCGACCTCCTGGCGTCGCGCTTTCAACAATTCGATAGTTAGATAATCATCGAAATGAAAAGATTCAAAAGCAGAGGAGAAAGGAAGATGGGCTTATATTTTGGACAGGCGCGCGAGGTAGGCGTCGAGGATGTCACGACGCAGAATGAGCTTGGCAAACTTTCCTTCGCGCTCGATTTCTATAAGGCCGGCAGTTTCGAGTTCTTTGATGTGGTGAGAGAGCGTGGCGGCGCTCAGGCGATGCCGCTTGCGAAGGTCACTGCACGCCATTGCAGACGTGCAGGCGCCGATCTGGGTGAGGATCTGGTAGCGTCGCGGTTCGGCCAGCGCGCGCGCTATGCGAGCAAATTGCTGATCGGTAAGCCGAACCGCTTTCCTTTGTGCATTCATCGCCTGACGCTTCGATTATGCCATCTTCTCGCGGGCATTGCGCCAGATGTCGATGTCACCATCAATGGCGTGCTGGTCGATGGCCTTCAACTCGTCGGCGGTGAAATCAAGCTTCTTCAGGGCGTCCAGCGAATTGTCGAGTTGCTGCACGTTACGGGAGCCGATCAGGGCTGAAGTCACACGCTTATCACGAAGCACCCAGGCGATCGCCATTTGAGCGAGTGTTTGTCCGCGACTTACCGCAATTTCGTTCAAAGCGCGCACGTGCTGCAAATTCTCGTCGTTGAGGAAGTTCTTTCGGAAAGAACCTTCGCCCTTGGCGCGCGAGTGTTCGGGGACACCATGAAGATACTTATTGGTGAGCAGTCCCTGCGCCATCGGCGAGAAGGCGATGCAGCCGACGCCGAGTTCGCCGAGAGTATCGAGCAGGCCCTTCTCGATCCAGCGATTGAGCATGGAATAGGAGGGCTGATGAATGAGCAGCGGCACGCCTTCGCTGCGCAGCAGCTTTTCGGCTTCGCGCGTCCGGTCGGGATTGTATGAGGAGATGCCGACGTAGAGCGCCTTGCCCTGACGAACGGCTTGAGCCAGCGCACCCATGGTTTCCTCGAGCGGCGTGTCGGCCCACGGGCGGTGGGCGTAGAAGATATCGACGTAGTCGAGTCCCATGCGCTTGAGGCTGTCGTCGAGAGATGCGAGCAGGTATTTGCGCGAGGCGCCGATGCCGTAAGGGCCGGGCCACATGTCCCAGCCGGCCTTAGTGGAGATGATGAGCTCATTGCGGTAGCGGCGGAAGTCCTTGTGGAAGATGACGCCGAAGTTCTCTTCTGCCGATCCGTACGGAGGGCCGTAGTTGTTGGCGAGGTCGAAGTGAGTGACGCCGCGGTCGAAGGCACGTCGCAGCATGGCGCGGGCGTTCTCGAAGGAATCAACACCGCCGAAGTTCTGCCACAGTCCCAGCGAGATCGGTGGAAGCTGGATGCCAGAGCGGCCACAACGACGGAACTGCGGGTTCTCGTAACGCTTCGAATCAGCGACGTAGGACATGAATGCAGGCTCCTTCTTGAATGAACAGCCAGTTTAGTGACGGGCAGCCTAATTCCACAAGTTGTGTCGATGAGGGAGTGTTCAGTCCCAGTTCTTCAAATCCGGCCACCAGTCGGATAGCGTGCCCGGAGACTTAGGCTTGCGGCAAAGGAGAACCGGCCGGTTTTCCCAAGGCGCGGCGTAAGGGTGGTGCAACTCGGCCATGACTGTGACTTCTTCGAAACGACGTTTGGCGCGTTCGACGGAACTGCCGAGGATGATCATGGTTTTGCCGGAGTAGTGGCGGGGTCCCCAAATCCAATAGGTCTGGTGGCCGCCGATGGCTTTCGGGAGCCCATACTTTGGGCCGAGCACGTCGATTGCTCCGGCAGCCGCGAAGTCGTTGGCGAAAATGGCGGTGTCCGGGCGTTCTTCCGGTGGAACCGAGTTGTAGGCTTTCGCAACCGCCTGTGTCATCTCCTCCCATCCAAAGCTCCATGAGTAATAGTGCGGCATGGGTTCAAGCGCCATGCTCTTTTCGCTGGGCTCAATGTAGAACGGAGATTTTCTCTGGTAGGCCAGAAAAGCTTCCGGCGAGAGGACAGGAACGACCATCGGCAGAGAAAGGATGCTGCCGATCACGATCACTGAGACGAGCGCGGGCTTGATCCAGGAAAGGCGATGACGGAAGAGCTGCTCAATCGCGATAGCTCCGCCGGCGAAGACCATGGGGAAAACCGGCCCGGCGTAGTAGTCCTTGCCCTTAAGTACGATGAGCAAGGCGATCACGGAGACGAATGTGTATCCGAGGACGCGAAACGGCTTGCCGGTTTTGAAGAAGAAAAAGTAGAAAGCGCCGAGAAGCCACACCGGCAACGTGAAGGGCGTGAGAAGCATGACTTGCGCCCGCAGATAGCCGAGGGGAGTGAAGACCGTGTCGCGGCCACTGGCCCTGATGTTGCGCATAAGTTCAAGGAAGGGCCAGTCGTGCTGAATGTTCCAAATGAGATTGGGAAGAAATAACAGAAACGCGATCAGGCCGGCGATCCATATCCAGGGTTGGGCGAAGGCCTTGCGCTCCGGGGTGAGCAGTAGTCCGAGGACGACACCGAACCCGAAGAGCGCGATGGAGTACTTATTCTCAAGTCCGATGCCGGCAAGCAGACCAAACCATAACCATAGCCTTTGATTGCCGGTCTTGATGACCCGAATGACCACGAGCGCGCAAGCCATCCAGATGGGCGGCTCGAAGGCGTTCATGGTGAACAGGTGATTGAGAACGAGATAAATCCCGGCACACGCAACGCAAAGGGCAGCGAGCGCTTGCGCGAAACGGCCGCCGCCGAGTTCGCGGGTGATGCGCCCGGTGAGCCAGATGATGAAGAATCCAGCCAGAGCAGGAACCAGACGGATTGCCAGCAGTGAAGTGCCAAGGGTGTGGCGCACGAGCCAGGCGATCACTGCGATCAGCGGCGGTTGGTCGACGTATCCCCAGGCGAGATGTTCGCCGCAGGCGAGGTGGTACATCTCATCACCGAAGTATCCGTAACGGTTAGCCGTGGCAAGTTGCAGAAGCAAAACAGCGGTGGCGATGTAGAGAACTATTGCTGGTCCGCTGCTGAAACGGGAGCGTTCTTTTTCAGTGCTGATTGCAGGTGTTGCCATCTAGGGGTCCGCGTGGAGGCCTCTCGCTGGGTCGACCTCCACCTCTCGATCAATGTTGGGCTGCGTGCCGAGCAAGATCTGCTGATCCTTTCGCGGTGACGACCTTACGCAACATCCAGAAGAGAGTCGCAAGTCCGGCGACGAAGAGAACCAGGAAGATCCCGATTACGCTCCATTGTGGCACAACCGCAAGTTCATGCGGATTGAAGACACCATTGAGGTATCCGGTTCGGACCACGTCGCGCATCGCGATCATCACGGCGACAGTCAGCACTGCACTGGCAATTCCGGCGATAGCCTGGCGGGCTGGCTTGCGCCCAGAGAGAGCGAGCATCAAGTGAACGATGGCGGCAACGGGAAGAAGGAAGCCAATCAGCAGCAGGGCCGAAGCAAGCGGGCTCTGTCCCATAAAGAGCATGCGAACATCGCGGGGAATGGCGAGCAGAAACCAGAAGCCGATTCCGAAATTCACGACGGTCGGGATGGTGAACCAAAGGGCCCCTTGGCGAAGCATCCAGTCACGCACTTTAGCTTCGGTTTCGCGCAAAGCGAGGAGCACGACCAGCAGCCCGCCGAAGGCGATGCCGGAGATCGCCATGTGGAGATAGCGCGGGATGAGCGAGACCTCGCCGATGTTGAGATGAAGTCCAGCGGCGTTCGCGCGATACATATCGGCCCAACGCTCAGGTGTGAGCATCAGCGTCATGTTGTTGACGTAGATGAAGCCGATGGTGAAAACCATGAGTACGCCGAGGACGGCACCCGTCATCGACTGGCGCAGATTCGACCAGTAGAACCCGTAATAGCCGATGAGGAGCAAGAGGATGACGGAGAGCCACGCAACGCCGAGCAGGATGGAACTGGTGTAAAAAAGCTGTCCGTACAGAACCTGAACGAAGAGCAACGCAGCCACGCCGAGCGTAATGGTGCCGGCCAGCAGGACTGGAAGCACGGCGGCAAGCCGGGTTCCCAGTATGTGGGCGAGTTCATTCGAGCGTCCGCGTATGCGCGAGATCAACGCTATCAGTCCGCCGCCAACGACCATATTCATAGCCAACAGGTGAAGGAAAAAGGTAAGGAGCAACAGCGATTTCAGCAGCCACACGGGGGCGGGCAGCGGCATGGGATCGGCGGTCGGAATGATGACGGTGATCATGTCGTTCTCCTTACTTTTGTGTGCTCAGCCACTGGGCGAGAGCACGACGTTCGGTTTCGGTTCCGGTGAAGGGCGGCATCTGCGGAATCATCACGTCGAGTTGCTGGAGGATGGAATCGATTGAATCGACGTCCGATCCGGCGATTGCGAGTGGACGCATCTTGCCGCCGATGGTGTGACACTGTGCGCAACGCGCCTGAAAGATCTCGGCGCCCGACTGCTGCGCGGGAGCGGGTGGCGCAATGGACGCGAGATACATGCCCAGAGCGGCCGCATCGGTGGCATCGCCGGCAAAGGGCGGCATGGTGCCGCGAGTGAGATTCAGATTCGGTACGATACCGGCGGCGTACTTGGCATCCCATCCGCGAATCTTGGGCCGGATGGCACGGTAACTGTCAACGGAGTGGCAGCTTCCACATTGCAGAGCGAAGACCTGCTGTCCGTAAGTGGCGTTCGCGGCAGGTGCAACACGCAACCACCTTGCGTGCGCGGCGATGCCTCCGGTCATGGCAACGTTCTGGATGTCGGCGGCCCGGAGATCATTGGCATAGATGTAGTTGTTAATCACCCACGGCTTCCGCACGTACTCGCGCAGGTATTCGCCCGTTGCGAGCGTGCCGAAACAAGCGAGGAAAAGAAGCGTCATAACCGGACGCTTCATCCACTGCGGCTTGGCGATTGCGAAGATGATGGTTAGAAGAAGTGCGAACAGTGTGCAGGTTACGCCAAGCCGTACGGTGTGCTGGGCAGCCGGAAGAAATCCGGCGATATAGTCCTCGGAGAAGGTAGGGAACTTCAGGAAGTACCAGAACCCGGCAATCGGAGTCAGGACCAGTCCGAGGATGAGCCATTGTCCCGCCCAGCGAATGACCTTCTCGCGGGTCGGGGAGGAGAGCTCCATGGCGGTAATCAGTCCGAACACACCAGCGAGCGCGACGGTGAAGAAGGTGCGCATGAAAAGTGATGGGAAATAGGTCGGATTGAAGAAGCCGTCCCAGAAAGCCTTTGTCTCAAGCCACCTGCCGGGCGTGAGCATGTAGGTGATGATGCCGTTGATTACAACCAGACTTGCCCAGGCGGCGATGAAGTAGATCCAGCCGACGATGAGGTGCGTGCGGCGGTCGAGGCGATCCCACGCATAGGCGTAAATCAGCGCGGCGGCGATCTCGATGAAGAAGAAGACCCACTCGATGGCCCATCCCCACACGAAAGTGTGAATCAGCGACGAGGTTGCTTCGGGACTGACCAGGCCGATGGTGAACCAGATCCCAACGCCCGTCACCGCCCCGAAGACGAGCGTCAGCAGGGCGAAGAATCTAGAGTGCTGCCGGACGTAGGCGAGGAGGTTGTCATCGTTTTCCCGGTACGCCTTGCGTTCGGTGATGACGAGGTAAGCGCCACCGCCGATCGCAAAGTGCGAAACAAAGACGTGCAGGACAGCGATAAACGCGATGAGCAGTCCGCCGGGGACGCCCAATTGCCAGACAGGATAGTTCATGGGTTACCTCTCGGACGAAGAGGTAACCATCAACTTTTCAGCACTTACAGGCTGTGACGAATCGCACCTTGGCGGGTGACAAAAGGAAAGCCTCCGGCTGGCGGAGGCTTCCTGAACTGTGAAAAACGGCTCTACTTGGAGGCCGTTTCGCTCTTCGCGTACTTGCGGCGGAAGCGGTCGATACGACCAGCAGTGTCAACGAGCTTCTGCTTGCCGGTAAAGAACGGGTGGCAGGCGGAGCAAATTTCTACGTTGATGTCGCCGTGGTGCGTGGAACGGGTGGTAAACGTGTTTCCGCACGCGCAGTGAACACGGACTTCATGGTAATCGGGATGGACGGCTGCCTTCATGTTGCTTCAAAACCCTTTCTGCAAAAGAGTTATTTTAACGGAAACCGGCAGTTTTGGGCAAATCCGCGAGTCACCTGTCGCGAAAGGCACGCAAGAGCTACACTTTATGGGCTTTCGGCGATGGCCCGGTTCGAACAATACGAGGTTTGGGAAGTGCAGGAAGGGCGCTGGAACTTCGTGGCGTCGTTCACCGACTTCGACACCGCGTACTCGATCAGCAGGAACCGCAAGGACAGGGTACGCCTACTAAAGGTTACCTATGAGGGCTCGCAGATGCTGGAGCAGGAGATAATCGCCGAAGTGGGAGCCACCCGGATAGAGCCTTAGTAGTTCCGACACGGAAGTAACCTTGGCAGGGTCGGAAGGCTATGGGAGACTGACTCAGGTTTCGCGGGTTGTTGTCGAACCATGTACCCTCCTACCCCGCGTACCAGGATTCGCCAGTATTATTAGCGGCGGTGATGGGCAGTTACAATCGCCCGCACGGGGCCGTGTCTCTGGGAGACGAGGGCGATATGGTGCGTGAAAAGGGATTCTCCTTAGTTGAACTGCTAATCGTGGTGGCGATCATCCTGATCATCGCCGCAATCGCTATTCCCAACCTGATGCGGTCTCGAATTGCTGCTAATGAGGCCGCGGCAGTGTCGGGCATCCGCGCCATCACAACGGCCGAGCACGCTTACAACCAGACGTATCCGCAAATAGGATTCACGTGCACGATCTCGGAGCTCGGTCCGCCTCCCAATCCAACAGATCCTCCGACGGAGACAGCGGCTGGCATTCTTGACCCGGTGATTGCCGCGGGCGCGAAGAGCGGATATTCCTACGCCTTGGCAAACTGTGTCGGTACGCCGCGCGCGTCATTCGAATCGGCCGCCACTCCCCTGCAAATCGGCAGCAGCGGACAGCGATCTTTCTGTTCCGATTCGTCGGGCGTGATCCGGTATTCCGAAGATGGCTTGGCGGCGAGTTGCAAAGCTGGCAACAAGATCCTGCAGTAAACGGCAAATCCCCCGATTGCCAGCAAGCCGCGTTCAGCTTAGTATCCGGGTGAGTGGCTTCCACCAACCCAAATCCCGATCTTCGCGAAAGAATCGTCTCGGCATCGGTCACCGAGGATGATGCCTCCTTCGAATTGAAGCTGCGGCCGCAGCGTTTGCAGGAATTCATCGGACAAAAGAAAGTCAAAGAAAACCTGGCGGTGGCCATTGAGGCTGCGCGCTCGCGCGGCGAAGCTCTGGATCACGTGCTGCTGTATGGCCCTCCGGGATTGGGCAAGACAACACTGGCGACCATCATCGCGAATGAACTGGGCGTTATGTTCCAGCAGACGTCGGGCCCGGCGCTTCAGATAAAGGGTGACCTTACGGCGATCCTGACCAACCTGCGCGACAAGCAGGTGCTGTTCATCGACGAAGTCCACCGGATGCAAGCGCAGTTGGAAGAACTGCTTTATACGGCACTCGAAGATTACAAGCTGGACATCATCATCGGACAAGGCCCGGCGGCACGCACCCACACCATGGATGTGAGGCCGTTCACGTTCGTCGGCGCAACGACCCGGGCTGGGTTGCTGTCGGCGCCATTACGTTCGCGCTTTGGCGTGGTGTTGCGGCTGGAGTTCTACACGGATGCCGAATTGAAGTTCATCGTGGAGCGCTCGGCGGAAATCCTGAATGTGCCGATCGATGAACAGGGTTCGCACGAGATTGCTTCCCGTTCGCGTGGCACGCCGCGTATCGCGAATCGATTGCTGAGACGCGTGAGGGATTACGCCCAGGTGAGAGGTGGCGGAAAAATAGACGGCCCGACGGCCCGCGCGGCGCTCGAGTTGCTGGAAGTGGATAAGCACGGCTTCGACGAAATGGATCGGCGTCTGTTGAAGTTGATTATCGAGAAGTACCAGGGCGGTCCGGTGGGGTTGAATACCCTGGCGGCGGCGCTGGCGGAAGAGGCCGACGCGATCGAGGAGATCTATGAGCCCTTCCTGATCCAAATCGGGTTTCTGAACCGGACCCCGAAGGGACGCACTGTAACTCATCTTGCGTACGAGCACTTCAACATCAAGCCGGGACGCAAGCAGAGCACACTGTTCTAATAGAATCATTAGAGAAAGATGAAGAAGAAAATCCTGCTCATCGTGGTGGTCGCTCTGGTAGCGATTCAGCTATACCGTCCGGCGAAAACCAATCCCGCGGAAGATCCGTCGCACAACTTGAAGGCGGTGGCGGAAGTGCCGCAGGAGGTGGATGCGGTGCTCGCGCGTTCCTGTAATGACTGCCACAGCCACAAAACCGTGTGGCCGTGGTACAGCAATGTCGCGCCGGTGTCGTGGTTCGTGATCTCGGACGTGAACGATGGACGGCGTCACCTGAACTTTTCGGAGTGGTCTACCTACAAGCCAGAGCGCCAGCAGCGAAAGCTGAGCGAACTGTGCGAGGAAGTGGAAAAGGGCGAGATGCCGTTGAAGCAGTACGTTTGGATCCACACGGAATCCGGGCTGAACCAGTCGCAGAAGGAACTACTCTGCAACTGGACCAAGGCGGAACAGGCGCGTGTGACAGCAAGAACCGGTGTGGCGGTTCCGGCGAAGGAACGCGGCGGCATGCAACCGGAACAGAAGAAGTAAGTTTACTGATCGCGCAATTGTTTCTGCGGACAAGAGGCGATATGCTCTGGCATCCGCTAAACACAGGGACCCTGGAACATGGCCAATCTTTTCGAGTCTCCCCGATACATAGCCGTTGAAGGACCGATACGGGTCGGCAAGAGCACGCTGGCGTCGGTGATCGCCGACCGCCTGCATGCGCAGCTGATCTCCGAACCGGAGAATAACCCGTTTCTTGGCCCTTTTTACGACGGCGATCGCGGAGCCGCGTTCCAGGCGCAATTCGCATTCCTGATCCGCAGATTCGAGCAGTTGAGTTCGCTCGATGTGGGTCCGAACTCGCGAAAGATCGTGGTGGCCGACTACATCTTCGAAAAAGACAAGCTGTTCGCGTGCTTGAACCTGAGCGACCAGGAATTGGATATCTACAATCGTTATTACGACCGCTTTCGCGAACAGATTCCCACGCCCGACCTTGTGATTTACCTGCAAGCTACGCCTGAGATATTGAAGAAGCGGCTAAAGAAGAAGGGCGCGACTTCGGAGTCGTCGATCAGCGAGGACTACATCGAGGAAGTGGTCAAGGCATACGAACACTTCTTCTTCCACTACACGGCGTCGGATTTGCTGATCGTGAATACGAACGAGATCGACTTTGTCGACCGCAACGAAGACCTGCAAGAGTTATTGCGGAAGGTCAGCGAACCGGTACGAGGGACGCAGTACTTCCTGCCACTCGGGTCGCAGTCGGCGAACGCGTAACTTCAGGGGAAAGCGATCAGGCTTTTCGAATCAGCACCTTGGTTCCTTCCGGAAGTGGGCCATCCAACAGTTCGATCTTTCCGTTTTTCACCACGCCGTGGAACACGCCCGAGATCACCGGAGCGGGGGCTTCGGCTTGTTTCGGCCGGCCTGAGCCTTTGTCCATGGCTTCGTTGGCGAGGCGATCGGCGTCTTTGTTCTTGCCGCGAAGGACGTGCTGGATATTGAACCAGTCGAGCTGAGAGGTCAGGCGCTTTGCGCGGGCATGTAGTTCCTGTAGCTGGGCGTTGCTGACCTTGTAGATGCCCTTCATCTGCTTGACCATTAATTCCGAGTCAGAAACAACCTGAAGAGCACGATGTCCGTTCTGTACCGCCCATTCCAACGCGGCGATCAAACCAGAGTATTCCGCGTAATTGTTGGTCTGGTTGCCGAGGTAGTGGCTGAGTTCGGCGAGCTTGTGGCCAGCCTGGTCGGTGATGAAGACGCCGTATCCCGCAGGCCCAGGATTCCCGCGCGCGCCTCCATCGGTGTAGGCGATCAGGTAAGAGTCGGGCTTGGTCGGCTCAGTGAAAAGGGCGGAGTTCTTCATCGGGAATCGACGGAACGGCATGCGCTGAGTTTAACAGCGCATGGCCCAAGCTATCCCCTGAACATTTGGACCAAAAGCCAGCCGTTCAGTCCGGCGATGAAGACAGCGACTGTCCACGCAAGTACCTTAAGCCACGTCGCATTCACGAATTCGCCCATCTTCCGCTTGTCGCTGGTGAACATGACAAGCGGGAACACGGCAAAGCTGAGCTGCATGCTCAAGATCACCTGGCTGAGCACCAGCAGTTTTGCGGTTCCGGATTCTCCGTAGAGCGCAGTCACCGCGACGGCCGGAATGATGGCCACTCCGCGCGTTACCACCCGGCGCAGCCACGGACGTATCCGGATATTCAGAAAGCCTTCCATCACGATCTGGCCGGCGAGGGTTCCGGTCAGCGTGGAGTTTTGTCCGGAGGCAAGCAGCGCAAGCGCAAAAAGCGTACTGGCCCCGGTGACGCCGAGCAATGGCGTCAGGAGTTTGTAGGCGTCCTGGATCTCTGCCACTTCGTTGTGGCCGGTACTGTAAAACGCGGCAGCGGAAACGATCAGAATGGCCGCATTGATAAACAGCGCGAGTGAGAGCGCGACGGCCGAGTCGATCTGGCAGAACTTGATCGCCTCCCGCATGCCTTCGCGGGTGCGCTTAAAGTCGCGCGTTTGCACCACGGCCGAGTGGAGGTACAGGTTATGTGGCATCACCGTAGCGCCAAGAATTCCGATGGCGATGTACAGCATTTCGGGGTTGACGACAATCTGCGGCGAAGGCACGAAGCCGCCGAGAATGCCGGCGACGCTCGGCTTCGCGAAAAGTATCTCGAGTCCGAAGCACACACCGATGATGCCAATGAGCGAGATGACCAGCGCTTCGATGTAGCGGAACCCGCGCTGTTGCAGCAAAAGGAGCAGAAAGACGTCGAGCGCCGTCAAGCAAACACCCCAGATCAGCGGAATGCCGAACAACAGGTTCAGAGCGATCGCCGAGCCGATGACTTCGGCAAGATCACAGGCGGCGATTGCGATCTCGCAAATGAACCACAGGAACATCGAGACGGGCTTGCTGTAGGAGTCGCGGCAGGCCCGTGCAAGATCGCGTCCGGTGACGATGCCCAACTTCACGCAAAGGCTTTGAAGCAGGATCGCCATCAGGTTGGAGATCATGATGACGGAGAGCAGCGTGTAGTTGTAGCGGGACCCGGCGGCGAGATCGGTGGCCCAGTTGCCCGGATCCATGTAACCCACCGCTACGAGGAAGCCCGGGCCCGCAAACGCGAACAATTTACGCAGGAACGACGATCCGTGAGGGACAGGGATGCGCGTGTGGATATCCGGCAGAACCGGCAGTGGCGTAGATGCGCGCCAGCCTCCGGTCTGGAAACCGATAGGGGCCTCAGTGACTGTTTGCTGCTCGTTTGACATTCTTGTTGGCTCGACGGTTCTGTTGTGCGGCAGACTCCACCCAGACCTTTTCGGCGGCGCCCTGGCCTAACGGCACAGTGCCAGCGGAGGTCTGCAGTGTGAGTGTCTGGTCGTAATTGCGTTCTGAGATTCGAACTTGTGCGCCCGGGCGAATGCCAAGCCTGTCCAGATACTGAAGCAGTTGACGGTCGCGTTCGTAAACGGAGTTCACTACAAAATCACCGCCGGGTTCGGCGGCGGAAAGCTGGAGCAGTCCGCGCTTGCGTCGCGCAACCGGACTTTCCGGGATCATCAGGTTGCCGTGTGGGCAGGTGCCGGCGCGGCCGATCTTGTCCACCAGCAGGGATTCAAAGTCAGCGGATACGGCGTGTTCCAGGCGCTCCGCCTCGTCGTGGACCTTGAACCACTCCATGCCGAAGACTTCGTGCAGCATGCGCTCGATCAGGTGGTGCCGCATCGCCAGGCGACGGGCGATCTCCCGTCCGGCGGGCGTAAGCCGCACCGTACCCTGCGCTTCCACCCGGACGAGGCCGTCCTTCTTCAGGCGTCTCAAGGCCATGGTGACCGCCGGAGCGGAGACGGAGAGCCAGTGCGCCAGGGTGGCGGAGATTACCTCCTGCCCTTCGCTCTCGGCTTCGAGGATGGCCTTGAGGTAATCCTCTTTGGAGACCGTGATCATGAAACTGGAATTATACATCTTTGGTTAACTATGGTTAAGTTACACCTGTGATGCATAGTTCACCATCATATTTGAGCCGCATCGGCCGTTATTTGCCCGATTAAGCTAGAATCTGGGGATTCGGCGCGACGATGGCGAGGAAACCTCCAGTTTCGGTGTTGATCGTGAGCTGCATGTTCATTGTGGCGGGTGTAGTTGGCCTCTTCTACCACTTCGGAGACTGGAGAACCCCCAACATACCCATGGGCGAGTTCATCTGGGCGATGGTTCTGCGCTTTGTGGCGGTGGTCTGTGGCGTGTACATTCTTCGCGCGAGAGATTGGGCACGCTGGCTGGCAATCTGCTGGATGCTGTACCACGTCGCCTTAAGTACCTTGCATTCATGGTCGGAAACGATCATCCATCTGCTCCTGCTGGCAGCAATTGCATACGGCCTTTTCCGGCCGCGAGCTGGCGAGTTCTTCCACGGAAACCGTCCGGCGAAACCCCCTGTTGCTGCGTGAGAGGATGGAGTACCGGACTGAGCTTTCCCTCGAGATTGCTGGTTGTCGCACGTATCTCAAAGGTTATCGGAGATCACTGCTTGGCGCCTGCACTTCGGAGTACCATCCGCCCAACGAGTGCCAAATGTCCGCAAGTTCTCGCAGACTGATCCGGCTGACGTTCCAGTGCGCGGTGCAGAGCCTTCTTAGATTTTCAACAGTTGTGTTGATGGCGGCTGTAGCCGCGCTGCTAAGTTCTACCTGCATGGCGGGCGGCATTGATTGGCCTAACTCCGGAGATGCGTCTGTCCATCCGCTATGGGTTGCGAACGACCCACATGTAATCGAAGAGCGACTGCTCGGGACTTGGTTCAGTTATCTCGTGCTGGATCTGGGCATCATGATTGCTCCGATCTCCACACGAGTGCAGGTAACCGCGAATCGCGCGACGGCAGAATATCAACTTGTGTTCTCCTCCCTACCCGATAGGCGTGCGGACGATCCTGAATTTAGGATCGTTTTCCAGGGTTTTCTCGTGCGCTTGAACGGTCAACTCTTTCTCGACGTCACAACGAAGAACGAGAAGCCCAAGCTACATCGAGTGTTCCTGGTAGTCCTGGACAAGGGCATTCCACGCCTGATCAGATGGCGGTTTCTACTTGCTGAGAACTGGTCGAAGAAGCTTCAGTTGGACAAGGACTCGGTGGCCCGGGCTGACTCGCGAACCCTTCGACAATTCGTAGCGGAGCATGCGCACGACACAATGATCTTCCCAACCGCCAACGAGGACTGCGGGGAATCGTGCCTGGGAAAAGTTCCTCACAATGTTTTTCCGCTGCTCCCGCAAGGTATGAAACCTGTGACCAATTAGGTCATTGCAGGTGCCCTCGGAGCCAGCAGGCTTTCCCTGGGTTCTAACTCCTAATCCCGTTGCTGTTTGACTTTGAACGCCATCGCACCTAACCTGATGCGTTCGAGACTGCGATGAAAGTTCTTGTCCTAGGAAGCGGCGGCCGTGAGCACGCCATCGTCTGGAAGCTGCGGCAATCACCCAGCGTCAAGCAGGTGTATTGCGTTCCGGGGAATGCCGGAATCTGTGAAGAGGCGGAGTGCGTTTTCGGCGACCTGAAGAGCGTGGATTCACTGGCGCAGGTCGCGAGCAAGATTCAGCCGGACATGACGGTCGTCGGCCCCGAACTTCCCCTTTCTCTGGGAGTGGTAGAGGAATTTCAGCGGCGAGGATTCCGCATCTTCGGACCCACCTCGGCAGCCGCACGGCTTGAGTCGAGCAAGATCTTCGCAAAAGAGTTCATGCAGCGGCACCGAATTCCAACGGCGCATTACGCCGTGTGCACAAAAGTGCAGGAAATCAAGGACGCCCTGCCGCACTTTTCCACGCCGATTGTGGTGAAGGCCGATGGTCTGGCCGCCGGCAAGGGCGTGGTGATCTGCAAGTCGCGCGAGGAAGCCGGCAATGTAGCGGCCGAGATGCTGAGCGGCCGCATGTTGGGTGACGCCGGAACGCGCGTGGTACTGGAAGAGTTCCTACAAGGCGAAGAAGTGTCGTTCCTCGCTATTTGCGATGGTGAGCGGGCCATCCCGCTGGTTGCAGCCCAGGACCATAAGCGCATAGGAGACGGCGATACCGGCCCCAACACGGGCGGCATGGGTGCGTATTCCACTCCGGAGCTGCTCGATCCGCAAATGAGCGAGTGGCTCCTGACGCATGTAACGCGGCCGGTGATCCAGGCCATGAAGAGCGAGGGGGCGGAGTATCGCGGCGTCCTCTATTGCGGTTTGATCATGACCGCTCGCGGCCCAATGGTGCTGGAGTTTAACTGCCGGTTCGGCGACCCCGAAACACAGCCGATCCTGATGCGACTGGAAAGCGACCTGCTCGGGGCGTTTATCGCGTCTGCGGAAGGCCGGCTCAGCGAAGGCGACCTGAAATGGTCGAAGGACGCAACCGCCTGTGTCGTGATGGCGGCGGGCGGGTATCCGGACAAGCCCGAGCTGGGCAAGGTAATCCACGGATTAAAAGAGGCAGACCAGGTACCCGGGGTGAAGGTGTTTCATGCTGGAACGCGCCGAACTGGCGACGATTTCGTCACCAACGGCGGACGTGTCCTGGGCGTGACAGCTCGCGGCCCGGATCTGAAAAGCGCGGTTGCCAGCGCCTACCAGGCAGTTGGCAAGATTCACTTCGAGGGCATGCAGTTCCGGCACGACATTGCTGCCCGCGGACTGCGGGGGAAGTGATTGCCGGAGTCGCCGGGCATCAGCTTCGAAGACCTGCTCCGATATGAGGAAGAGCAGACCGAACAGTGGCGCCAACTATTCACTAAAAAGCCTTACCTGCTCAAAGTCGATGCCACTCCCACCAGCACGGTGGCTGAACTGTTGTTCCACACCTTCGCCGCGGAATATCGCAGTGCGCAGCGATTGCTCGGCGAAGAGATGACGCCGGACACGCAATTTGCACAACGGACAGTCAGCGATCTCTTCAGCATTGGTGATGCGGCGCGTCTGAAATTCCGCGAGTACCTTTCGCAAACCTCGCAGCAGGAAATCGCAGAGCCCAAGACGTTCCCAAGTCACACGCTGGGACAGTTTCAGGCAAGCCCTAAGAAACTACTTGCGCATGCCATTGTGCATAGCATCCGGCATTGGGCACAGATCGCGCGGGTGCTGCGTGAAAACGGTCAGCGCGCCGACTTCAGCCACGACCTGCTGTTTTCGAAGAAGATCGATTAGTGTCCTGTGGCCGGGACGAAGTAAAACGCCACCGCCATAATCAGATAGACAGCCAGCAACTGTACGCCTTCAAACCAGGTCGTTTCGCCATCTGAGGCGATCATCTCCACCGTGATTACCGAGAGCGCGATGCCGGTGATCTCGAGCGGAGTGAACACCAGGGACATCGGCCGTCCCGCCAGCCCATAAGAGAGGAAGACCAACAGCGGAGCCACGAGCAGCGCAATCTGGATGCTAGATCCCACGGCGATCGATAGCGCCATTTCCATCTTGTTCTTGCGCGCTACCATGATGGCCGAAGCGTGCTCGGCGGCGTTACCGATCAAGGCGATGAAGATCACGCCCATGAACAAGTCTGACATTCCGAGCGCACTCTTAGCGGCTTCAATCTCGCCGACGAGGATCTCGCTTAGCAGTCCGACGAGAACGGTCGCGATCGTGAGCGAGATGGCAGCAAACTTTGCCGAACCAGCCGGTTTGGTGTGCTCCGAGGAGGTTGGCGACGACGGCCCGCCACGGAAAGTGAACAGCAGGCTGAGAGCGTACACGGCAACCAGCACAACCGAGGTCAGCAGGCTGAGGCGCTCGATCTTGTCGCCATGTTCCTCAAGCCGTCCGAAGACGGCAAGGTCGAAGACGGCCGGCATAACCAGCGCGACAACCGCGATGAACAGCATGGTCGCGTTGATACTGGCGTGCTGTCGGGAGAAGGTTTGGCGCTCACGCCCGATTCCGCCTGCAAGCACACTCAACCCCATCACCAGCAGCACGTTGCCGATGATGCTGCCGGAAAGCGATGCCTTGACCACCTCCGAGTGCCCGGCTTTCAACGCAAAGAACGCGATGATCAACTCCGTGGCGTTTCCCATGGTGGCGTTAAGCAACCCGCCCATGCGCTCGCCCAGGTGGCCTCCGAGTTCTTCTGTGGCATGGCCGAGGGCGCCGGCAAGAGGAATGATGCCGAGGGCTGAAACCGCAAATACAACCAGAGGCGGCGCCGGTACAAAGTAATGAATGACAATGGCGGCAGGAACGAACACAAGCATCAAATCGAGATACTTGTGCCCGGTATTTAAGGGGAACTTTTCACGCCAACTGGCGTTTTTTCGAGAGGAACCGCCTTGCGATTTTGTCACTTACCCGCCTGCAAGCAGGGATAGACCACATCAATAGGGTTCCGATTGTAATGGGTTTCGCTGTAGCTGTCAGGCCGTGTGTGCCAATGCTTCGAAACGAGCGATGAAATATTCCAGGGGTTCGCCTTTCCACAGCAAGCGGCCTGGAGGAAGCGAGGGCAGCGGCTTCTTGCAGTCCGCCAGACATGCAATCGTCGCGTTCGGGTTGAGGCGCTGCAGTTTGCGGCTGAGATCCTCCGCGCACACGGCGTTCAACTCCACCGGGATGACGATGATGTCGTAGGAGCGAGAGCGTGTCATGGTCATGGCGGCTTCCGCACAACTGGCGGAGTCGACTTCATATCCCCGTCGGCGCAAACATTCGGAGCGCTCGGCTGCATCCTGGTAGCTGGTTGCAACGAGCAGCACACGTTTTTGCGAACCGAGGGGCCGCAATACGAAACTGGATCTCTGGGCCATCGAACCTATCCTGTCAAACAGGAATCTGCGAGCGGAGGGGGGAGACGCTACTTAACGGCTGAGTATAGCTCTGTTTTTTTCGGAATCAAGAGAAAATGCAAACTTTTTCCACATTTTTGTATAATGCTGAAAATGCTAGGGTTAGCTGTGGGAATTTCCGGGGCACTTGTTTACGCAGGCTATCACACGATGGCTCCGCGGTCGCAGCTCTACGGCAAAACCTTCCTCGGACATCGTGACGGGCGACGCGAGATCGCGTTGACGTACGATGATGGACCAAACGACCCCCACACCTTCCATTTAATGGAGGTATTGGCAAAGCATGATGTCCGCGCGACGTTTTTCCTGGTCGGGAAATATGTCGATCACCGTCCCGATATCGTTCGCGAGCTCGTTAAAGCAGGACACGTTGTCGGGAACCACACGTACACCCACCCCAATCTGATCTTCCGGTCGCAGTCGCAGGTTCGGGAAGAACTACTTCGTTGTGAGCGAGCGCTCGATAACGCCGTCGGCAACCAGCATGCCAAGTTGTTTCGCCCCCCGTTTGGAGGAAGGACGCCCTTTGTCCTTCGCACCGTGCGCTCGGAAGGATTCACGCCGGTGATGTGGAATGTGACCGGCTTCGACTGGAAGTTGACGTCGGCTGAGGCCATCGTAAACAGGGTCACGCCGCAGGTGCGTGGGGGAGATGTAATCCTGCTGCACGATGGCGGGCATTTGGCGTTCGGCACCAACCGGTCACACACGGTTCGAGCGACGGAGAAACTACTCGAGAAATTCCGCTCCGAAGGGTACGTCTTTAAAACCATACCCGAGATGATGGCTCCGGCGTCCCGGCCGCAGACTGCCGCGGTTTGACCCCGGTTTCGGCAGTCGCTAGGATGATTCCTGTCCTGGGGAGGTGGGAACGGGTGTTCGCATGTCACAAGCGCCTGCGACAAGCCTTCCTTTACACGTTTTCAGCGCGGCATATACACTAACTGGTTTACAGACGATAGGAGGAGCCGCTCAGATGGCATCCGTAGAGGAAAAAGTTAAGCAGATTATCGTGGAACAACTCGGAGTTGACGAGGGAGAAGTGACGGCCAATGCCTCTTTCGTCGATGATCTCGGCGCCGATTCTCTCGACACGGTCGAGCTGGTGATGGCCTTTGAAGAAGCGTTCGACATCGAGATACCGGATGAAGATGCAGAGAAGATCCGCAGCGTCCAGGACGCGGTGGACTACATCGGCAAAAACGCCAAGGTAAAACAATAATCCCGAGCAAGAATTTTGGTGGCCTCCGCCTGGCGGAGGCCGCGTTGTATTGGCGAATTCCGCCGATTCGCAGGAGAACAGCATGGCTGCAGTAGATGAGAAGGTAAAACAGATTGTTGTGGAACAACTTGGCGTCGATGAGGGCGAAGTGACACCCAGCGCCAGCTTCGTCGACGACCTTGGCGCCGACTCCCTCGACACCGTGGAACTGGTGATGGCCTTCGAAGAGGCCTTCAACATAGAGATTCCCGATGAAGACGCCGAAAAGATCCGCACCGTGAAAGACGCGATCGACTACATCGAGAAGAACGCGAAAGGCGGCAAATAGTTTGCAGCGGCGCGTCGTTATTACCGGTTTGGGTCTGATCTGCGGAGTTGGCAATACCACCGAGGAAGTCTGGAAGGGCTTGCTTGCCGGCAAGAGTGGCATTGGCAGGATCACCCAGTTCGACGCTTCCCAGTTCGCATGCCAGATCGCAGCTGAAGTCAAGAATTTCGACCCGCTCAATTTCGTCGAGAAAAAAGAAGTGAAAAAGATGGGCCGCTTCATCCATCTGGCGCTGGCAGCGTCGGAGGAAGCGATGAAGATGTCTGGCCTGCAGATCACGGAAGAGAACGGCCATCGTGTGGGTGTCCACATTGGCTCAGGCATCGGCGGCTTTGACGTAATTGAGCGTGAGCACACCAACCTCATGCAGGGTGGTCCGCGCAAGATTTCGCCTTTCTTTATTCCCGCATCGATTATCAATCTTGCTGCCGGACACGTGAGCATGCGTTTCGGAGCCAAGGGGCCCAACGAGGCAACCGCGACCGCCTGCACCACCAGCGCACATTCCGTGGGCGATGCCTTCAAGATCATTCAACGAAACGATGCCGACGTCATGATTGCCGGCGGAACTGAAGCTGCCATCACTCCGATGGGCATCGGCGGATTCGCCGCCATGCGCGCTCTTTCCACCCGCAATGATGCTCCCGAAAAGGCGAGCCGTCCGTGGGACAAGGACCGCGACGGTTTTGTGGTTGGCGAAGGTTCCGGCATCCTGATCATGGAAGAACTCGAGTACGCCCAGAAGCGTGGCGCGAAGATACTGGCGGAGATCGTGGGATACGGCATGAGCGGCGACGCTTATCACATCACCTCTCCGGCGCCGGAACACGAGGGCGGGTATCGCGTGATGCAGAACGCCATCCGTGATGCGAAGATCCAGCCGTCGCAAGTCGGCTACGTAAACGCTCACGGCACTTCGACCGATATCGGCGACAAACTTGAGTCCATCGCGATCAAGCGTGCCTTCGTGGACAAGATCCCTCCTGTGAGCTCGACCAAGTCCATGACAGGGCACCTTCTCGGCGGGGCCGGCGGACTGGAAGCAGGCATCACCGTGCTCGCGCTTCGCGACCAGATTCTGCCTCCGACGATGAATTACGAGACCCCGGATCCGGAATGCGATCTGGATTACGTTCCCAACCACCCACGCAAAGCGGAGGTGGAGTATGCACTGTCGAATTCCTTCGGCTTTGGCGGAACGAACGGCTCGCTCGTATTCCGTCGCTGGACCGAATAGCTCTTACTTCTGAACAAAATAAAGGCGCAGGCTCATACCTGCGCCTCTTTTATTGGGCTGAGAATTAACGAGGATTGGGAGCGGGAGTGGTATTGGCGCTGGTCGTCGTGGTTTGCGCGCTCTTCTTGTGTTTCCCATGATGGCCGCTGTGCGTAGCCATACCCGAGGCGGCCTGCGTCTCACAGGTGTCGGCGACGTCCTTCACCGAACTGACCTGGAAGTGCTTCTCGTTCTTGTCCTCGTTCGCTTCGGACTTCTCCGTCGTTTTGCCCTCGGCTTTTTCCGTCGTCCAGTTGCCGCTTAGCTGCACTTCATGCCCGGCGTGTTTGCTGAGATCCTCGGAGGTGGAAATCAACTCGACTGTCTTTTTGCGTCGATTCGTGAGCGTGTAGTTGCCTTCGGTGTTCGCGGACTGGCTTAAGCAGCCGGTGAGTGTCTTGCCGGCCTTTGCCGATTTGGTGTCACTGGTATGTTTCGGCATGCTGCTGCCGGAACCCTGGCTGGTGCTGGATGTGGCAGGTTGGTTTTGCGCGACAACGGTTATTCCCGCAAGAAACACCGTGGCGCACGCAAGCAATACTCGCTTCATAGGTACTCTCCTTAAATACTTCACCCCGTAGCGCCTAGATGTGAGGGGAAACACTGAGGTTGTCCAGTGCACCTGCCGGATTGCAAGGCTGTAAATCACAACCGGCAAAAATCTGATGGGCCATGACCTTGGTTACCGGATTGCGTGATTGCCAAGTTTTTCGGAAACGTGCAGAATGTGAGTTCTCCCCGTGAGTTAATCTGTCTCCATGGCCCTTACATCAGCAGTGTCGGTTCTGAAGAAAGCCGCAGCTCGCGCGGTCCTGTTTAACGTCGACGAGATGACGGCGGCAATCCTGCGCGATTGCTTCAAGCAGTTCGGAATCGACACCACCGTCCTGACCACCGCCGATGCGGCGCGCCTTCAGAAGGAAAAGGTCGATGCTTGCGTGATTTGGCTGGATGAGGACGCCGGACAAATCCTGGAGCAGGCACGGACGTCCCCTTCGAATCGGCGCCTGGTGGTCTTCGGTATCTGCGGTGGCGTGGGCGAGGCGATCCGTTATTCGAAGTACGGAATCAACGTACTTCTCGAAAAGCCCGTTGACCGGCAAAACGCCTTACGCGCCGTTCGCGCGACGCACTTGTTGATCATCAACGAGTTCCGGCGCTATGTGCGCATTCCCATTGTGGTGAAACTCGAAGCCGTTGCCGGACTGCAACACATTTCCGGTAGCACCATCGAAGTGAGCGGCGGCGGCATGTCGATCCGCTACAAGGGCAAGCTTGCGATGGGTGACGATATCCAGGTGGCGTTCGATCTTCCCGGGCAGGCCGGGCTAAAACTCAAAGGACAGATTTGCTGGCTTCGTCCTACGGATTCCATGGCGGGCGTGAAATTCGAGATCGATCAACCGGCCCGCGAGTCGGTGAAGCGGTGGATCGACCAGTACCTGGACATTGATTAGCTAGGCGGCTATACCGGTTGGCGATGCCAACGGTGACCGCGCATAGTGCAGAAGCAGATCGCTCGGGTCACGATAGACGGCTACGCATCCGGCCTCTCGCAGTTGTTCTTCAGACCACCCTCCGCACAATACACCGATAGTCCGCACTCCGGCCTTGTCTGCCGAAATGGCGTCGTAGGGAGTATCTCCGATCATGATGACTTCGCTCGGATCGGGATTATGTAGCTTGGCCAACGCAGCGTGAATGATGTCGGGATCAGGTTTGGAGTTCTCGACGTCATCGGAGGAAGTTTCGCGTTGGATCAGGTCGTTGATGCCGGCGATCTTCTTGTACGCTTCCAGTTCGTCGCCCTTCGCCGACGAGGCCAGTACCACCTTCTTGCTCTCGGCCAGTAGCCGCTCGAACAATTCTCGGACCATCGGGAATGGCTGCACCTTCGGCAGGTATTCGCGCTTCCACAGTTCGCTGCGGAACTTATCCAGCTGCTTTCCCAGGCGTTCGTTTTCGCGTTCGTATAAGAAATGAGGGATCAGTTTGTCTGATCCCTTTCCAATCTGCTGCCGGACTTCTTCGAACGTCACATTGTGACCGAATTGCTGGAACGCCTGCTGCCAAGCGTGCGCATGAAGATTGACGGAATCGACGAGCGTTCCATCAATGTCGAAGATAACCGCCTTAACCATCTGCTAAGCGGCCTTCTTTCGTGGGGGTACCTTCGCGCCGGCACGGCGCGCTTTCGAAAGCCCAATGGCGATCGCCTGCTTGCGGTTCTTATGCTCACCCTGCTCAAGGTGATGCATTTCAGTCCGGACTTCTTCCTGTGCCTTCGGTCCATATTTCCTTGATGAACTCGATTTGCGTGAGCTCGAGGAGCGTTTGCTTGCAGACCGCGAACCTCCGCGCGAGGACGACGAACGTGACTTGCTCGACTTGCTGCCGCTCGAGCGTTTCGTGCCCCGGCTCTTCGTGCTCGTTTTGCGCGAACCGGTCTTCGAACCGCGGCTGGCGCTTTTGCGTGAACTCGATTTCTTCGAAGCTGATTTGCGGCCACTGCGTTTTGTTGCCATCACTATCCTCCCGGATAAAATCACTTTCAGTTTCAGAGTGCTGGCAACCACAAATGGTTGCGTGTGAATCGCGTATCCTTTCAAGCGCGCATTCATCAAAAATGGTTCATTCATGCACCGGCTCGCACAAGTCGCCGAAGCAATCGCCGCCACGACCAAGAAGTCGGAGAAAGTTCGCCTGCTCGCGGACTACTTTCGTGAGCGAACGGTAGAAGAAGCAGCGGCCTCGGCGATCTTTCTTTCTGGTCGTGCATTTCCAGCGTTCGAAGAGATCACCCTGCAAGTTGGCGGCACAATTTTGTGGAGCGTCCTGCGCGAAATCTCGCACCACTCGGACGAAGAGATGACGCAGGCCTATCGCAAATATGGTGACCTTGGTTCCGCCGCATATGATCTGCTGCAAGGCTCCGCACCCAAGCTAGGTTCGGTGAACGTCGTCGACCTTGCGCGCGAATTTCGTCGCATCGCGGGAACCAGGGGCGCAGCGGCGAAGGCATCGTTCGTGCGCCTTCTCTTCGCGAAGCTCACTCCTCTCGAAGCGAAGTACGTGGTGAAGATCATGAGCGGAGATCTGCGAATCGGCTTGCGGGAGAGTCTAGTGGAAGAGGCAATTGCAGTCGCCTATGGTGACCCCCTCGCCGAAGTGCAGAAGGCCAACATGCTGCTCGGCGATATCGGCGAGACTCTCAAGCTTGCGGCAGCACGACGACTCGCCGACGCTCGGATGCGCCTCTTCCACCCCATCGGCTTCATGCTTGCGAGCCCAGCGGAAAGCGCCGAAGAAGCATTCAGCTATTTCGATCACGCACAGGTCGAAGACAAGTACGACGGCATCCGCGCTCAGGCGCATGTATCCAACGGAGAGGTTCGCATCTACTCGCGAACGCTGGACGAGATCACCGACTCATTTCCGGAACTGCCGGATGCACTTTGCGCCTTTACCGGCGAACTGATCATGGACGGTGAAATTGTGGCGTGGCATCGCCCGGAGGGTTCAACCGACATCGGCCGTGCGTTGCCATTTACGGAAATTCAGAAGCGCCTCGGACGAAAGAAAGTGACGCCGTCCCTTATGCGAGAAGTGCCGGTGGCGTACGTGGTCTTTGACGTTCTCTTTGCAGACGGCGAATTGGTGATCGAGCGGCCGCTTGCCGACCGTGGTGCCCTGCTTGAGGCAATCTTCGCGCGCGCGGTTCAATTCCCAAATACGCGGCGTGCCGTGCGCACGCGGGCGCCACAAGGCCAGTTGGCGTTTAAGCCCTTGGTGGAGACATCCTCGATGGCGCAGGTTCTACGAGCACCGGTGGTACGCTCGGAGTCGACCGAAGAACTCGCGCAGATCTTCGAGCAAGCACTGGAGCGCGGCAACGAGGGTCTGATGATCAAGGATGTTCGCTCGCCGTATTCTCCCGGCAGGCGCGGCAAATCGTGGCTGAAGTTGAAGCGTGAATTGGCAACACTCGACGTGGTAGTGACTGCCGTCGAGTTCGGCCACGGGAAAAGGGCCTCAGTCCTGAGCGACTACACGTTTGCGGTGCGCGCGTCTGACACCGACGACTCTCTGCTCAACGTCGGCAAAGCGTATAGCGGCTTGACCGACGTTGAGATTGCGCAGATGACGGATTGGTTCAAGGCGCACACGATCGAAGACGAAGGCTGGCGCCGAACCGTGGAGCCGCAGATCGTGATTGAAGTCGCATTCAATGCGGTAATGATCTCCGATCGGCATAACAGCGGCTATGCGCTGCGCTTCCCGCGAATTGTCAGGCTGCGTCCGGACAAAACAACCGACCAGGTCGACACCCTGGAAAGAGTGCGCGAGATCTTCGAACGGCAGAAGAAGAGCTATCCATCGAGAGATGCTGTTTAGGCCTGCCAGTCGATGCCGAAATGAGACTTAAGGCGTCGCCTGCCAGCAGCGGTGAGCGAAACCGCCCGTGTCTCTTTCGTTCGGGAGAACCACCCATCTTCCAGCAGCTTCGAAGCAATCTCTGCACCAAGCGCTCCGCCGATGTGATCTTTCCGTTCCGTCCAGTCGAGACAAAGCGGCGCGAATTTTCTGCGGTTCCGCGCAAGTCTTCCCAAGTCAATCCCGAAATCCTGAAACCACTTTTCGCCTCGCGAGGAAACGCTGAAGTTCTTACTGTCGGCCACGATCAACTTCCTGCGCGTCAGTGATTCGGTAATGTCGAGCGCCAGCCTTCCAGCAAGATGGTCGTAACAGTAACGGGCCAGGCGGATTGGTGAGGCGTTGATGTCTTCGGTGCGTTGCGCCGGAGCCACAGTCAATAACGATTCCACACAGCGGGCCACTTCCGGCGACGCCAGCCGAAAATACTTATGCCGGCCCTGCTCTCGCGATTGGATGAGCGAGTCGGCAAGCAGTCGGCGCAGGTGCGCGGTGGCTGTTGCAGGTTCCACGCCTGCTCCGTACGCGAGTTCCTTTGCCGTGAGAGCACGGCCTTCCGTTAAGAGAACAAGCATCCTGATCCGTGTGGCATCGCCGATGGTCTGGGCAATACGCTCGATGTCGGGCTTTGCAGTCATAGTTTCATGGTGAACGAAGTATTTGTGCGTGACAAGCCCCCGCTCGCACGAAACAATCTTTTCCGAGGATGGCAAATGCAGGATCTGGCAATCGCTTTGGAAGATCGCCCCGGCACTCTGGCCACCATGGGTGAAGTGCTCGGGAAAGCCGGCATCAGCCTGGAAGGTGGCGGTGTTTTCGTGGTGAACGGTAGCGGGGTCGCCCACTTTCTTGTTCATGACGGCCAGAAAGCACGACGTGCACTCGAAGACGCCGGTATCAAGGTCACGGCGGTTCGCGATGTTCTGATTCAACGACTCAGGCAGGACGAACCGGGTCAACTGGGAAAGCTCTCGCGACAGATGGCCGACGTAGGCGTGAACATCGAGGTTCAGTACAGCGATCACGCGAACCAACTCATCCTTGTTGTCGACGATATGGAGAAAGGACGCGCCGTCTCCGAGTCATGGACGCGCAAAGTGGAAGAGCGATCATGAAAGAGCACACATACAAAGTTGGCGTTACTTGGATAGGAAATGACGGCGAGGGCACGAAGGGCTATCGCAGTTATCGTCGCGATCACGTTATTGAGGTTGTCGGCAAACAGCCGATTGCGGGGTCAAGCGATCCGGTGTTTCGCGGCGACCCCACACGTCACAACCCCGAAGACCTTCTGGTTGCCAGCCTCTCGGCTTGCCACATGCTGATGTACCTGCACCTTTGCGCGGTGAATCGGGTAAACGTGGTCGCCTACACCGATGCCGCGTCCGGCATCATGCGTGAAAAGCCGGATGGCGCGGGGGAGTTTGCCAGCGTGCAACTGATGCCAACCGTCACCATCTCCTCCGGCAGCGATCCGGCCAAAGCAGAGGAGTTACATCACCAGGCGCATGAGAAGTGCTTCATCGCCAACTCCGTTAAGTTTCCGGTCGAGGTGACGCCCGAGATCGTCCTCGAAAACGAACAAAAACCAGAAGCTTCCGTCGCCTGAGAACAATGGATTCGGCGTCCGTGGGTGTATCATCGCGTGCACCCCATGGCCGCCACATCGACTCTGAGCAGATCCGACCGCTTCCACGCGGTGACCGCCAGTTATCTCGGCTGGACCCTTGACGCTTTCGACTTCTTTGTCGTCGTGTTCCTGGTCGACATCCTTGCCTCGCAGTTTGGTGTTTCAAAAGCCGCGATCGTGGCGACTATTGGCGCCACATTAGCCACGCGTCCGGTTGGTGCAGTTGTCTTCGGCATCCTCGCTGATCGCTACGGCCGCCGCATTCCGCTGATGGCGAACGTTATCTTCTTCTCCACCATTGGCCTGCTTTGTGGTTTCTCGCCGAACTACACGTTCTTTGTCGTGATGCGCACCTTGTACGGTATCGGTATGGGCGGCGAGTGGGGTGTGGGAGCTTCGCTCGCCATGGAGAACGCTCCTCCGCGCTGGCGCGGCGTGCTTTCGGGAATCGTGCAGAGCGGATATTCCATGGGCTACCTGATTGCCGCCATCGCCGCGCGTTTTGTGCTGCCGAATCTCGGCTGGCGTTGGATGTTCTGGGTTGGCGGCATCCCTGCGCTGCTGGCGCTGTACATAAGGACGAAGGTTCCTGAATCCGAAGCGTGGCAGGAACACAAGCTCCCAACCATTGGCGCGATCCTGAAATCAACGATGCACTACTGGAAGCGTTTCTTGTTCCTCGTGGTGCTGATGACGTTCATGATGTTTCTCTCGCACGGCACGCAGGATCTCTATCCCGACTTTCTGAAGAGCGAACACCACATCGCGCCACGAACGGTGTCGAACATTGCCATCTTCTATAACTTCGGCGCAATCGTTGGGGCCATACTCTTCGGGCAACTGTCGGAGTTCGTGGGGCGCCGCAAGGCGATGATCGCCGCCCTCGCTTTGTCGCTAATCGTGATTCCGTTCTGGGCATTCGGATGGACGCCAATCATTCTCGCCATCGGCGCCTTCGTCATGCAGATGGGAGTGCAGGGCGCATGGGGCATTATTCCGGCACACCTCGTCGAAATGTCGCCCGACGCAGCGCGCGGGCTTGTCCCGGGGTTTGCGTATCAATTGGGGATCCTGTTTGCATCACCGACCAATACCATCGAATACGCCCTGCGTGACCACCTCGGCTACCAGTGGGCACTGGCGTCGTTCGAAATCATGACTATCGTTTCGCTGGCCATCATCGTCTGGTTCGGACATGAGCAGAAAGGTAAGCAGTTCGTGACCACCGCAGCACGATGAGGCACATTTAGAATCGAAAGGTGCTTGTCTCCGAATTTGACTACCATCTTCCGAAGGAACTGATCGCGCAGGAACCCTTGGCGGACCGCGCCGCCTCGCGCATGTTACACGTGGAACGCGGCACAGGTCAGTTTCACGATCGTCTCTTTCGCGAGTTCCCGGACCTGATTCGCCCGGACGATCTGGTGGTTTTCAATAACACGAAGGTTTTCCCGGCGCGGATTTTCGGTCATCGAAGCGGATCGCATGCACAAGCCGTCAGCCCGAACAATCCCGCTGCTAAGGAGTTCCTAAAGGGGAAGTGCGAAGCGCTGCTGGTACGTCCGGTCGCCGAGTGGGACTGGGAAGCCCTCGTGCGTCCGGGACGAAAAATAGGTCTGGGTGAACGGTTGACCTTCAGCGACGAGCTTAATGCTGAAGTCGTTGCGCGCGGTGAGTTCGGTGAACGCACATTGCGTTTCGATCCGGTCCCCGACTTCTTCGCTGCCGTTGAGAAAGTTGGCCACGTCCCGCTTCCGCCCTACATCGATCGTGCAGACAAGGCCACTGACCGCGATCGTTATCAGACCGTCTATGCGCGCGAGCGAGGCTCGGTTGCAGCGCCTACTGCCGGGCTCCACTTCACGCCGGAGATTCTTGACCGCCTCCGGCAGCGCGGTGTCGAAACCACTGAAGTTACCCTGCATGTCGGATTAGGTACGTTCCAGCCGGTCCACGAGGAACGCGTAGAAGACCACAAGCTTCATCAGGAGTGGTATCGCATTACACCGCAATCGGCCGACAGCATCAATCGCGCACTCGATGAGGGCCGCCGCGTGCTCGCCGTTGGAACCACCGCTGTCCGCACTCTCGAGCACGCCGGACGTAACGGCCGCATCGAAGCGGGTTCCGGCGATACCTCTTTGTTCATTTATCCGGGATATCAATTCCGCGTCGTGAGCGCCATGCTCACCAATTTTCACCTGCCGAAGAGCACGCTGCTGATGCTGGTATCAGCGTTGGGCGGGAAAGATCTGGTGCTGAGCGCCTATGAGCACGCGGTTCAGGAGAAGTACCGTTTCTACTCCTACGGCGACTGTATGTTGATCGAATGACGCTGTGGCTGGTTCCATTGATCGACCACGTACCACCAGAACAGCCGCTCTCCTTCGGTGAGCATCATCTTCGCCCACTCGCGATTGGTCCACCATCTCGTGCCGAACTCCTTCGGGTTGTAAGCTGCGGCAACCGTCCATCGAACGCCTAGCTCTGACCGGCGAAAGATCGCCAGGGCGCGTCGTGTGTGGTGATCGCTGGTCACGATCAGTGCGCTTCTCGCTCCCACCTTCTTCAGGCACTCGACTACCCATGCAGCTTCATTCTTGGTGGAGTTGTCCCAGACCGGGCACACCTTGACGCGTTCGACATCCGGCCCGGCTGTCTCTTTGATGTAACGAGCCGCGTATTCCGAGGGCGGATGGCCGAAGTACAGGTAGTCGGCGGAGGCGTTCACAAGCATGACTTTCCCGTATCCGGCCCGCAGTAGTTCCAGACCCTTGTTATATCGGCTCGTCGTATGGTCTCCCGCCAGGACCACGATTACGTCAGACTTCTCGCGGTTATCCTGCACCAGGAACTCGCCGGCCTTCGCGCCCACCAGAATCAGCAGAGCAGCGAGCACGAATACAACGATCCAGAAGCGGCCTTTGCGCAGGAACATGGTTTTCCTGCCACTATACATGCGGACCCCAAATTTCCCAGAATGGGAATCAGGCGATCAAAAAAGCCCGGATTTTTGAAGCATCGCGTAAGTAGCCGATCATCGAATGCTTACCGGCATCTAACAACAGCCGGAGGCAAGTAGGCGTCTCATATGTAGCAGGTTCCAGCCTGCCGAACATTTAGGGGAAGGCCGGCGGGCCGGGTTCTGGTACGATGTCGCCATTCTTTTCCGCCACGCGGCGGACCTTCGTTGTGGGGTCGAGGCAAGTCAAGCTCTTGATCGCAGTTCTGGTGCTGCTTGTTGCGGGCAGCGCCTCTGGCGCGAAAAACGGTCGCGCCACAGAAAGCCCCACCACCTCGGGCATTGCCACTGCGAATGAAACGCTTTTCCTTTCCGTACCGAATCCCGCGTCGGCAGAAGAACATATGAAGATCCTTGCGGCGGAACCGCACATCGCCGGTTCGCCCGAGGACTACAAGACTGCCCAGTACGTCGCCGTGCGTTTCCGAGAAGCCGGACTTGACACGTCCATTGTCGAGTACAGAGTCTGGCTCGATTACCCCGCTGAAGTCTCGGTCAAAGCCTATGGCCCAGGCGGGCCGATTATGGTCGGTCCCACGCCCGAGCAAGTTGATCACGATCCCTACCAGAACCACGCGCACGTCCTGCCGGCGTTCAGCGGATACTCGCCTTCCGGCGATGTAACCGCGCCCGTCGTATACGCAAATTACGGGCGTCCGGAAGACTTCCAGGCCCTACAGCAGATGGGCGTGGATGTTCGCGGAAAAATTGTGCTGGTCCGCTACGGTGAGAATTTCCGTGGCGTGAAGGCCTACCTGGCGCAGGAAGCCGGAGCCGCAGGGCTCATCATTTACTCCGACCCTTCCGATGACGGCTACACCAAGGGAGACGTTTATCCCAAAGGTCCGTGGCGTCCAAGTACGGGCGTGCAACGAGGCACGGTGGAATTCGGCTTCCAGCATCCGGGCGATCCGACCACTCCCGGCTTTGCCTCCCGTGTAGACCTGCCCGATTCCCAGCGTATTAATCCGATGTCGAACTCGGACATGCCCAGGATTCCGATCACGCCCTTGAGTGCACACGACGCTCAGCCCATTCTGGCCGCACTGGCCGGGCCTGCCGCCCCGCACGATTGGCAAGGTACGCTCCCGTTGACCTATCGTGCCGGACCTGGTCCAGTGAAGATTCACCTGAAGGTGAAGCACGATTACGGCTATCGAACCATCTGGAACGTGATCGGCAAGATCAAGGGCACCGCCTATCCGGATGAGCTAGTGGTTGCCGGCAATCACCGTGATGCGTGGGTCTATGGCGCAGTCGATCCTGTCAGCGGTACGGTCGCCATGCTTGAGGCGGTCAGGGGGCTGGGTGTCCTGCTGAAGAGCGGGTGGAAACCCAAGCGAACGATCGTGTTCGCGAGTTGGGACGCTGAGGAGCAGGGTCTCATCGGTTCCACCGAATGGGTGGAAGACAACCGAGCGTTGCTGGCTAAAGCAGTCGTCTACTTTAATACCGATACTGGTGCTGCGGGACCGAACTTCCGCGCCGCCGCCACTCCGAGTCTCCGCAATTTCCTGCGCGACATCACGATGATCGTGCCGAGCCCAAAGGGCGGCATGCTTTTCGAGCAATGGCGGAACCTTGCGCAATGGACTGCTCCGGCCGCGGGCGGTTCCGATGTCGCATTGGGCAATCTTGGCAGCGGTTCGGATTACACGTCGTTCGTCGATCACATGGGTATTCCGGCCAGCGACATACGGACCAGCGGGAATTATGGTGTGTATCACTCGGTTTTCGATAACTACGAGTGGTACCGCAAGTTCGGCGATCCTGGATTTCTCTATTCCCAGATGGTGGCCCGCGTCTTCGGCTTGCAGGTATTGCGTATGGCTGATGCCGACGTGCTTCCTTACGATTATCAGGTTTACGGCATGGACATCATGCAGTACGTGCTCGCGGCCGAAGATCGTGCCAAGGACACCTTCGGAGAAGGAGCGCCGGATTTCTCTCCCGTGCTTCGCGCGGCTAAGCGTTTCGTCAGCGCCGGACGCATGATCGGCAGGGAACAGACTCAGGTCACTGGTGACGTCCGCGAGTTGAACGAAACCCTCATCAACGTGGAACGCGATCTGCTCTTGCCTGACGGATTGCCCAAGCGCCCGTGGTTCCGTCACGCGATCTTTGCTCCGGCGGACTTAAAGGGCTACGCCGCTTCCGTCATCCCTGGCGTGAATGAAGCAATTGGCTACGGCGACCTCGCCTTGACCACGCAGCAGATCGGGGAACTCGCCAAGGCGTTGAACCGCGCAGCCTCCCGGATGGAGTCCTATCGTCCGCGTAGTTACAACGTGTTGCAGGCGAACAAGTAATTCTCTCTGCTAATGTGCTCCGGTGAGTCTTACCTTTCTCGATGAGCCGCGTCCGATCACACGTCCCGCGGGAGTACGGACGCTTGCATTCGTGTGCTTCGGGATCACTCTCTACCTGACTGCGAATGGATTGCTGATCGCTTTCGGCGTGCTTTCGCTCGCCAGCGGCGCGTATCTTCTGGGCGAGTATTCCACGATGGGACCCGTGGTGTTCCTGATAGTCAGCATTGCTTTTGTGCTGCTGGGGTTCGGTCTGCTTCGAGGGTGGCGCTGGGCACGACGCCTGGCGGTAATCGCCTCCGGTTTCCTGATCGCCGTCACCGTGGTCCCAATCTCCAGCGCCGTCATCGACACGCGTGTGTTGGCGATCTTCATTCACGGCACGAAGATCATCGGCGCCATCATGGCAATCCGGTACCTGCTGCAACCCGAAGTAGTGGATTACTTCACCGCGAGAACCGTCCCAGGATCCACATAATCGCCGAAAGCACAAGGCTCAGCACGATGCAGGTAACCAGCGGAAAATAGAAGGTTGTGTTCTTCCCTCGATAGACGATGTCTCCCGGCAGGCGCCCGAGTGGAAGATTTGTCTTGCCGGCGAGCACGACTACGATGCCGAGCACAACCGTGAGCGAGCCCGCGACAATCAGCAGCTTGCCAATGCCCGTCACTGCACCACTTCGAACGGCGAGAAACTGATGGAATGGTCTTTCTTGTCCACAAAGATGGTTGCCGGCTCTTTGCGCTGGTTGATGGTCACCACCACCACCACACCATTGCTGGAAGTATTACGGTCCGATGGACGCGACGAACCATCAATATGGAAACTCGTGATCGGCCCCCACTCTCCGGCGGGCCCCCAATCGCGATAGAACTCGTTGAACGGATACCGCGCCAACGGCTGCTTCTTTTCCCAATCGGGATCGGCAACCCAGATACCGTAAGCAGTCTTGTAGTCCTTCGCGACCAGCGCCGTGAAAAATTTGCTGGCCACACGCTCTTCCGGCCAATTTCTGAACAGCCAGGCCACAACGCCCAGCACGAGCACCGAGACCACAACAGCGGAAATAATGATCTTGCGGCGCCTTGCCTTCCGCGCATCGTATTCCGGGGCTTCAAAGATCGTCATAGGTAAAGCATAACGCTCACATATTCAGATGCACCAAACAAAAACGCCGCACCCGTGGGCGCGGCGTCCGTAACTCTTTTCTGTTATTTCAACTGCGACATGCGCGCGTTCGCGATGTTTCCGATCGGATTGTCGGCATTCTCTTTCACGATCTCTTCGTACAGCTTGCGCGCCTGCGCCGGGTCTTTCGCGGAATAGAGTTCCGCCAGCGCCATCTGTGCCTGCGCTTTTGGGACGGTATTTGTCGGCTTATCGATCAACGATTTATAGGCATCGATCGCCTGCTGGTCGCGTCCGGTTTCGTGGTACAGCGAAGCCAGCGCGTTCTTCGCCAGCGCCCCGATGTCGCTACGGCGGGAACCGGCCACGCTCTTCAGATACTCCTCGGCTTTGGCGTTGTCGCCCATGTCCTGCGAACAGAGCCCGAGGAAGTACTTGGCCATCGCGCCGGAGTCGGTTCGACCGTAGTTGTCGGTTACTTCCAGGAATTTGCCGCTGGCCTGCTTTGCGCGTTCTTCCGCGCTGAAGAAGCCGATCTCACCCGGAGGAATCGTGGTCCCGGCCGGCACGACCGGAGCCGAATAGATCCGCAATGCATCGCCTAGCAGGATGCTGGCCTGCTGCTCACGATTCTGTTGATAGTAGAAACCGCCGACCAGCAAAGCTGCGATGACGACAATCGCTAAAACTCCATAGGTGAGGATGTTGCGGTGCTCCGCAGCCCAGGTAAAGGTCTGGCTCGTTGCTGCGGCAAATTGATCTTCTTTCAGTTGATGACGTTCGGAACTGCGCAAGGTAGCTATCCTGAGTAGAGCGATATAGGGGAATGAATTTCCTACTCTAGCAGTACCCTTTCCACAGCGTCAAACCTGAGTTCCCAACTTGGGAAGAGGTCGGCCTGCCGGGCGCGGAATCCGCATCTATCCTTAAAGAGCCCTAGTACTAGCACCCATGTGCAATGGCGTTTTGCAACCGTCGTTCCTACTGGGGGTTCGAATATAAGTAGATAGCGCTGCTTTTTCGTCTGACAATAAACCCTGACAGAGTAGGGGTACCCGTATGCGAAAACTTGCCATCATCCTCGTCGTAGTCTGTGTCCTCATCGTCCTCGGACTTGCCATCATTCCCCAGTTCCTTGATGTCAACCACTACCACGACCGTATTCAGGCGGAGTTGCAGAATCGCCTCGGGCGTCCCGTCAGCCTTGGCACCATGAAGCTTTCGCTGCTTCCGCCCTCGCTGACCGTGAACAACGTGGCGATCGGTGAGGACCCGAAGTTCGGCGCGGGCCCATTCGCGAAAGCCAACTCTCTCTACGTTCGCATCTCCCTGCTGCCGCTTTTGCGGAAGGACATCCAGATCCAGGCCCTGAGCCTGGTAAATCCCGACATCCAGCTGATCCGCAACAAGGAAGGCCAGTGGAACTACTCTTCGCTCGGTCAGGCACCTTCAGCACCTGCCGCTCCAGCCTCGGCACAGCAGAAATCGCAGCCACCGCAGCCGCAGAAGCCGACGGCAGCCAAGCCAGAAGCCGGACAGTCGGCTCAACAGGCGCCGCAGCTTTCGCTGGCCCACCTGCAGATTGAGAACGGCCGCGTCCGCATGATCGATCAGCAGAAGAACTCGCAGAACACCTACGAGAATATCGACCTTACCCTCAAGAACTTTGCGCCCGGAAAGGCGTTCGACATCGACGGGGCGGTCCGTATTGCAGGGAAGTCAGATCAAGAAATCCGGATCGAAGGCACCGCAGGCCCCATGGCGAATGGATCGGCAATCATTCCCTTCGATGGCACCGTCGACCTGAAACAAATTCCAATCGCCGATCTTCAGAAGGCCGCAAACATAGCCGCGCTCGAAGGCTATAACGGCACGCTTTCCGGCTCCTTGAAGATGAAAACCGATAACGGCGTACTCAACTCCGAGGGTTCGCTCAAGATCGACGATCCTCAAATCAAGGCCACCAAGCTCGGATATCCCATCTCGCTCGACTACAAGCTCTCGGACGACCTCAAAGGTGACGTCATTCGCATCGAGAACTCGGTCCTGAAGTTGGGTCCTACGCCCGTGACCATCGCCGGCGTCATGAACGCCGGTCCGGATCCGGCACAACTTGACATGCGCGTCTCGACTCAGGGTGCATCCATTTCGGAGATCGCCCGACTGGCCGCCGCGGCGGGAGTCGCGTTTAACGCCGGGACCGACATCAAGGGCAATCTCAACGCCAATATCTCGGCACGTGGCGCCTCGAACAATCCTGCGCTGAACGGCAACTTGCAGGCCAGCAACGTCGAGATCACAGGAGGGCAGATCAAGCAGGCTGTCAGCGTGCCCCAGATCAACTTGTCCCTCACGCCAACCGCCATCGACAGCAACCAGTTCACCGCCCGCACCGGGGGAACCCAACTTGCCGTGCAGTTCTCATTGCAGAATTACACTACTCAGGCGCCGGCCATGCGGGCGACGCTCCAGACCAACAACGCGAATGTTGGCGAACTACTTTCCATCGCAAACGCGTACGGAGTTACGGCGGTTGAGGGGATGAGCGGCTCCGGGCAAATCACTCTGAACCTCTCGGCCGCTGGCCCGCTGAAGAATGCCTCCGCAATGGTCTTCAACGGCTCTGGCTCGCTCCAGAACGCGTCGCTGAACACGCCTTCTCTCACCAAGCCGCTGAACGTTCGCAACGCGAACATGCGCTTCAGCCAGAACTCAATGACCTTGGACAACCTGGCCGTTGTGCTGGACCAGACCACCGCCGGCGGCAACCTGTCCGTCCGCAACTTCGCCGCGCCGCAGATCAACTTTGCCCTGCACATGGACAAGCTCGATCTTGCCGCCATGCAGAAGATCATCGTCACCGCGCCCGAGACTCAGAAACGGGCAAGCTTCAGCTTGATTCCGCGTGCCTATGCGGCCACCCAGGAACCTAGCCTGCTTTCGAAGGCCGTGGGCAGCGGCACTATCAGCGCTGGCCAGATTCTCTATGACCAGATCGTCCTCAACGACGTGAAGTCTCAGGTGTCGTTGAACCACGGAGTGATCCGGCTCGACCCTGTCACCAGCACTGTCTATGGTGGCCAGCAGACCGGATCCATCGTGCTTGACACCCGGCAAACACCAACCGCCGTTGCCGTTAACACCAAGCTGCAAAAAGTCGACGCCAACAAGCTTGTCTCCTCCGTCAGCTCGATGAAGGAAACGCTCTACGGTCTGCTCGCCGCAAACGCCAACACGAGCTTCCGTGCGGGAGGGGAGAGCAACTTCGCGCAATCCCTGAACGGCCAGATGTCGCTCGATCTTTCCAATGGGCGAATCGCCAAGGTCGACGTTCTCAACCAGCTTGCGAGTATCGGCCGCTTCTTGAACGCCTCGGCGGCTCCGAAGCAGCCGTTCACGGATGTTACCAAGCTTACCGGCACCTTCAACGTGGTGAACGGAGTAGCGGAAACCGACAACCTGCGCGCGGTGATCCCCGGTGCGAACCTTGCGGCCGCGGGCACCGTGAATCTCGCCAACAACGCGCTGAACATGCATCTGACGGCGGTATTGTCGAAGCAGTTCAGCGACAAAGTCGGCGGCACAGGTATCGGAGGCTTCATGCAGACCGCGCTCGCCAACAACAAAGGCGAGCTTGTGATGCCGATCCTCGTCACCGGTACCACCGACGCGCCGCGCTTTGCCCCCGATCTACAGCAGGTCGCCCGTATGAAACTCGAAAATCTGGTGCCCAGCTTCAATAATCCCAGTGACCTCACCACCGGCATCCTTGGCGCAGTACTGGGAAAGAAGGGCCAACAGGGAACCCAGCAACAACAGGGCGGCTTGGGCGGCATCCTCGGGGCCATTGCAGGCAAGCAAGGCCAGCAACAACAGCAGCAGCAACCTCAGAAGCAGGATGCGGTCAGCGGTAACGAGCAACAACAAAATCAGACCCAGCCTGCCAATCCGGGCGGCCAACTGGGCGATTTGCTCAACCAGGTGCTGAATAAAAAGAAAAAGTCACAGCAGCAGCAACAACAGCAGCAACCGCCGCCAGACCAGCAACAGAAGTAGAAATTCCCATTTCTGACCCGCGAACGTCTGATTTCGCGGGTTCTTTTGCTGCGCCGATTGCTTTGCTTGTTTCCGGTGGGTCATAATCCAATCGGCGTAAACACCGTTTTGTCATCAAAGTACCAGGGCTTCATGAATCTACCGAACTCCATTACGTTGACGCGAATCGCCAGCATCCCTGTACTCATCTGGCTGCTGACGACCAAGCGCATCATTGGCGTGTATGGAGAGCAGGAACTGATCGCCTCGACCGTCTTTATCCTTGCTTCGATTACCGACGGCATCGACGGCTATCTGGCTCGCAAGCGTAATCAGATCACCACGATGGGAATGTTGCTCGATCCCCTCGCCGACAAACTGATGATCGCCGCCGCCTACATCACCTTGGTGCAGGTGAACCCGCACATTGTTCCTGCGTGGATGGCCGTGATCATCGTCGGGCGAGAGTTCCTCGTCAGCGGACTGCGGTCCATCGCGGCGGCACAGGGCTTCACCATCGAAGCCAGCGACCTCGGCAAGTCCAAGATGGTCGTCCAGATCGTGTCCGTCGTGGCTGCGATCCTTTCCCACCGATGGCTCGAATGGGACATCCCCGGCACAACGTGGGTTTTTCCCGTTGACCTGATCGCGCACTTTGCCATCTGGTTCATGGTTGTGCTGTCTCTTGCAGGCGCAGCCGATTATTTCTGGGCATTCTGGTCCAAGATCGACAAACAGGTTGTCAAACGCCAGCGCCGCCGCTCATTCGTCCTAAGCCGTCGTAAGAAACGCGACGTTGCGCCCGGAACCGCACACACTCCTTAATTCCGGTTGACTACATGCCCGAATATTCAAAAGACGAACGCCGTCAACTCCTCGCTCTCGCTCGGGAATCCATCACGGCTGCGTTAGACAGTCGAAAACTCGACCTGACTCCGCCCTCCGAACACCTAGCCGAGCACCGCGGCGCCTTCACCACGCTCCACATCGCGGGCGAACTGCGTGGGTGTGTCGGCTATGTCTTCCCGCAGTATTCGCTCTACCGCACCGTAGCCGAAACCTCCTGCGCGGCCGCCTTTGACGATCCCCGTTTCACGCCGGTGCAGAAACAGGAAGTCCCGTCGTTGCAGTTCGAGATTAGCGTGCTCTCGCCGCTGCAACCGATCGACCCGGAAGACGTCGAAATCGGCGTTCATGGGTTGGTAATCACTTACGGCAATCGTCGCGGACTGCTGCTCCCGCAGGTTCCTAATGAGCATGGCTGGGATCGGGAGACCTTCCTCCAGCAAACCTGCCTCAAAGCCGGACTGCCGTCCGATGCCTGGGAGCACGGCGCGAAAGTAGAAGCCTTCACCGCCGAGATATTTTCAGAACAAGATTTTTAGAAAAAAAGGCCCGAGGTCCCTCAACCCCGGGCGCAGAGAGAGAAGCGTTCTAAGCCGTTTGTGCCATGGTGGGTTCGGCCACCTGCACGAATACCGGTTCGGTCTGCTGGGTCGCTTTTGGCGGAATGAACTTCAACTTGGTGGCGCCTGAAACCGGCAGATTGATGATCTTTACGGCCACGGAATCAAACTCGCGGCGGACGGCGATTGTCATGAACTTGGCGCATTCTTCGCAAAGCCAGAAGTGCTCTCTTCCGGCAATGCGGTGGCTCAGGTGATCGATTGCGCGGCGTGGAAACTCCACGACGAACAGCTTCCCCTGGCTCAGATATCGGAATGGACGGTTACAGAAGGGATTCACGCACTTCCTCAACATGGCCCCCTCCTTTTGTGCTTGCCTCTCGTTCATACAATCCATAAGGGAAAGAGCATTCCATGTGCCAGAATGCGATTCAATAGAATCAATGACTTACATTTGTAGTAGGGCTGAGATTCTCTCCGTGAGACACGTGGGCAGTCTCACTTTGGTAACTTGTCAGCGTCTCAGTCTCATTTTTGGGTGGGATTCGGAACCACTGGCACTCGGGCAAGATCCTTAAGTTCCTGCCAGATTCTCTCCACTTGTTCCCTTGTGCTGACGAGCGAACCCGCGTTGTCGATTACGTAATGCGAGATCTTGACCTTCTCGTCATCTGTTGCCTGGACTTTCTGCCGGCGTTCCACTTCGCCTCGCGCCGCCTGTAGTGACAGCGAGTGCCGTTTGGCGAACCGCTCCACCTTCTGCTCGAAAGAACAAACAACCGTAATCAACCGGTCGAAGCGCCTCCAACTCCCGGACTCCAGCAGCAAGGCTGCTTCGACAATTGCAACGCCCGACGGATCTGTGCGCAGGAACTCGTCCATCCACGCTTCCTGCGCGGCGATCACCGCCGGATGCACAATCGCGTTCAACTCCGCGATTCGCCCGGTCGGAAAAGCTGCATCGGCAAGTTTGGGTCGGCTGATGGTCCTATCGGTATTAAGAATGCCCTCGCCAAAAGCTGCAACAATCGCGTGATAAACCGATTGCCCCGGCTGCATCAGTTGATGGCCCAGATCGTCCGCCTTGATGAGGTGCGCTCCCTTGGCGACGAACATCTCCCCTACCGTGCTCTTGCCGCACGATACGCCACCGGTTAATCCGACCTTCAGCAAGGCTGTTCTCCGAATTGCTTCATGCTACATCACTGCCCCTCGCAACCGATGTAAGCTGTCGTGCTTCCGCTCTGGATGGGTAGTAAAATGGCGCACGCCATGATCAACAAAGATCTCCTCGAAATTCTCGCGTGTCCCGTGTGCAAAAAGCCGCTGGCTTACAACGAAGACAAGGACAACCTGAAATGCGGGGTATGTCACCGGGTGTATCCGATCCGTGACAACATACCCGTACTGCTCGTCGAGGAATCGCACGTCGAGGAATGAGCGACGCAATTCGGCAGTTTTGATACAAAAATGCCTAGGCCCTGTCCCATCGGACAAGGCCTTTTGTATTTCAGGCACTTAGGCTCGGCCTGCAACTACTTGTGGCGCTTCGGGTTGTATTTACCGTACGAAGATTGAGTGACGTGACCCACTTCGGCACTCAAATTGCTGCAACGAAATGGTGGGTGGTGGAGTCTAAAGGAATAGAAAGTAGTGGGGTCGGAGGTGATCCGAAGATGGCAACCGAAAAGTTCACCGTCGCGGAAGTTACGGCCCTAAGGAACGAGCTGATGCAACGCATGCTCGATCCTTCGGAAGCCGCAGAACTTTTGCAAGTATTCCTGATGGGCCGCGGTTACGGCGTTTCGCCGCAGGCGGCCATGGACGCGGCCAGTCGCATGGGAGCTGCGGGATGCTCTATGGATGCGATTGCGAAGGAGCTCGAAGGCGTAGCCCTGGTGATGTAAACGGGCAGAAACCGTCGTTCGAAGCTGTACGACATAACCTGAAGAGAGCCGGGCGAACCTGCCCGGCTTTCTTGTTTCTACCTCTTTCCATAAACCCATCCTGATATCAGTACCCGGACACTCCAACCTGACAACTCCTGACCCTCGCCTTCTTTCTTACTGCCAAGAGGTCTCCAAACATGGGTTTCCGAAACCGTTCCTCGCAGAGGCATGAACGAGTGCGCCGGTTGAAACAGGCAGCCAAAGCAGTGCTTCTTGTCGGCGGAGTTACAACCGGAGTAGCAATGGGCCTGGCCGCCATGGCGATCTCGCGCCGGCGTCGGAACCGCTTTGATTTCCTCGGCCGTGTCGTCGTAATCACTGGCGGCTCGCGCGGACTTGGTTTTGCCCTCGCGGAAGAATGTGCGCGACTCGGTGCCAGCGTTGCAATCTGTGCACGCGACGACCGGGAACTCCGCTGGGCGCAGGAAAGCATCGAGCGGCAGTTCGGGACCGAAGTCTTTACCCATGTCTGCGACGTCACCAACAACGACGAAGTCGCCGAATTCATAACCGCAGTCCTGTCGCGCTTCGGTCAAATCGACATCCTTATCAATAATGCCGGCATTATCACGGTCGGACCGGTCGAATCGCAGACCCTTACCGACTACCAGGAATCCATGGACATCATGTATTGGGGAACGGTGTATCCCACCTTGGCCGTGCTGCCGCACATGAAGTCCCGCGGAGAAGGCCGGATCGCCAATATCACTTCCTTCGGAGGCAAAGTTTCGGTGCCGCACCTGGTGCCGTATTGTTCCGCGAAGTTCGCAGCCGTCGGATTTTCCGAAGGCATGCGGGCAGAACTCAGGAAACACGGAATCAAGGTGACGACCGTGTGCCCCGGACTCATGCGCACCGGCTCTCACCTGAATGCCTATTTCAAGGGTCAACATCGCAAGGAGTTCGCGCTATTCAGTTTCGGCGCCACGATTCCTTTCGTCTCCATCAACGCGCGACGTGCGGCTCGCAAGATCATCAACGCCATTCGCTCGGGGCAACCGGAGCTCGTGATAACGCCTCAGGCGAAGGCGGCCGTGCTCTTCCACGCCATCTTCCCCGGTCTCACCACCGACATTTTGGGTCTCATCAATCGCGTCCTGCCCGATGCTGATCGAGAACAGCGTGCGCGCTATCTCGGCAAGGACAGTCAAACCGCACTCACCGAATCATTTCTTCAGAAGGCAGGACACCAAGCGGCAAAGGAGTTCCACCAGAATCCAGGCACATACGAAGAGGGTCCCGGACCGGCAGAGCAGGAAGCAACTGGACGCGGGCGCGTCCCGGCGTAAACCCGTTACTGCCCTGCGGCATCCGACTTGAAATAGCAGTCCTGCATACAGTGTGCGCGACTCACTTCGAAGGAGGCCCTACTATGCCGACGCGGGCGCAATCCACCATCACAACCGATCACGACGAAATCCGTACATGGGCCGAAGAACGCGGCGCGCGCCCCGCATGTGTGCGGCGTACCGGCGCAGAAAACGATATCGGTATCCTTCGCCTCGACTTCCCCGGATACAGTGGCGCCGATTCTCTTGAGGAGATCTCGTGGGATGACTGGTTCGAGAAGTTCGACGAGCGAGGTCTGGCGCTCCTGCACCAGGACACCACGGCTCGCGGCCAGAAGAGTAACTTCAATAAGCTCGTCTCGCGTGAAACTGCGAAGGCAGCGGAGTCTGGAAGAGGACGCTCCAGGGGCAGCGCGCGTTCCCGCTCGACCGCAAAATTATCCTCGACGCGCCGGAGCGCTTCAACCTCTTCGCGCGGACGCGCAACCGCCGCCAAGCGCAGTTCCCGGAAAGCAGCGACACGGTCCACCTCGCGCAAACGGGCGGGCACAACATCGCGAAGCATGTCACGGAAATCCGCAGCCAGCCGCTCCTCTTCAAGAAGTGCCTCTGGCCGAGCCACCAGCACCCGGAAAACAGGTTCGCGCAGCGCAGCTTCCAAGTCTCGTTCCCGCGCAAAGTCGCCCAGAACAACGGCCCGCAAGTCCGCGAGTACTCGGTCTCGCTCCACAACTTCGCGGCGCAACCAAGCCGCATCACGCAACAAGTCGAATCCCGGTACGTCCACCCGTAGGACTGCCTCCAGCGGCAGCAACCGTCGAACAAGCTCCAGCACGAATCGGATCCTCACTGATCACGATGAAATTCGCCAATGGGCTGAGGAGCGCAACGCGCAACCTGCATGCGTGCGCGGCACTGGTCGCAAGAAGAATGACACCGGAATGATTCGTCTCGATTTTCCGGGCTATAGCGGCGCAAAGTCTTTGCAGCCGGTCGAATGGGACGACTGGTTCCAGTCCTTCGACGACAACAACCTCGCCCTCGTCGTGCAGGACTCCACTTCACGTGGGCAGACGAGCAACTTCAACAAGCTGATCGGACGCGAAACAGCAGGCAGTCGACGAGGCAGCCGCCGTCATCCGGAGCGTGGCAGCAAGGTGCAGGCGATCAGTAGCGCTCGCGGAACTCGCGCTAAAACGAAGTCCACCCGCGGAAGCACTCGCAGGGCAGCCTAGATGAGAACTCTACATGACGCGGGCGGGAATGATCCCCGTCCGCCGCAACCTCCCACACAAACGCCAGACGCTCCCGTTGAAGAGCCTCCCGACTCGCCTCAGACCGAACCCGACGCTCCCGTGCGTGAACCGGGACCTGATCCAACAAAGAAATGGGCATCTGCGAATTGATTCTTTGAATCATCATTCGCTCCTTCTGATTCTCGCGTTGCGACCGTGACACACCTGTGTCTCCTCACGCACACCATTCCCATTTCAGTCCCTATATTTCTCAACGTCATCTGCGTGGTAATCAGAGTGCACTACTACAAGCGTTATAATCCGCCCTTCCACGAGGAAAGATTTGACGCGCTTATCCACACGACGATGGTGGTTGCTACCACTTGCGCTGATGCTCGCAGTGGTCGCCTTCGGTCTCGTGCGAAATCTGAACTCCGGACCACATTCTTTAGTTCTAGAAGTTGATCACGCCTCGCTTCCCGCCGACGGCTATGCGCGTGGGGTAATCAAGGCAAGTTCGTCAGACGGTCGCAAGGTCGAAAATGTCCGCTGGCGAATCAAGTCCGGAGAGCACCTCGTTACCACGGATATCTCCGAGAACCAACTGAGGTTGAGATCCGGCATCGTCCCCGGCGACGTTCGCATCGCTGCTTCGCACGAAGGATTTAAGCCGGCCGAGATCACTCTCCACCTTGGCCTCGATCCTACCGACCAGTTCGGTGACGGCACGCCCGACTTCCTTCGCCTTCAGGATCAGGCCGATCGCGACGCCTTCCGCAACTGGTTTGCGTTCCTCGCCGAATCCGCTTACGTCCAGAAAGAAGAAGATCGCCCAAAGGAAATCAACGATTGCGCCGCGCTCATCCGCTTTGCCTATCGCGAAGCATTGCGCACTCACGACGGCGTCTGGGCAAATCAGTGGCACCTCGGCACAGTGCCGAACGCACCTTCGGTCCGCAAATACGACTATCCGCATACCGCCTTGGGCGCCGGACTCTTTCGCATCCGTGAGGGTGCGTTCTCGCCGGACGACGTCTCCAACGGTGCCTTCGCCGAATTCGCCGATGCCGAAACGCTTCGCCGGTACAACACGCATTACGTCAGCCGCGATCTGCGTGCCGCCCGTCCGGGCGATGTTCTCTTCTTTCGTCAGACCGGGCAGCGTATGCCCTTTCACACCATGATCTTCCTTGGGCAAAGCCATTTCGGCGACGGCGACAACTGGCTCGTCTACCACACTGGTCCCAGCGAAGGACATGCCGGCGAAATCCGGCGCGTGACCGTAGAAGATCTTATGCATCACCCTGAAGTTCGTTGGCGGCCATTGCCGCAAAATCCGGCGTTCATGGGTATTTATCGCTGGAACATTCTCCGGGAGGCCGACTGATATGCGCGCCTATCGCGCGGTTGCGCTCGCGGTTTTCGTCTTCATCTCGCTCTTATCTTTCGCACAGGAAGAGAAGGTCGGTTACTTCTCGCTGAACTCCAGCCGAACCTACGCTCCGGGCCAGAAGGTCACCGTGGACATGTGGGCCCAAAACGTCGAGACGCTCGAGTTCCGCGTCTATCGCGTCAACGACCCCGTCAAGTTCTTCAAAGATCTCGACGACGCCCACCAGTTCGGCGGCCGGGTGCCCGCTCCTCCTCACAAGCTCACCTGGCTGGAACGCTTCCACGACTGGAAGCGCGGCATCTACTCGTGGATCCGCGACTTCTTCCGCGCACAGTTCACCGCAGAGAATCGCCGTGTAATCCGTGAGCGTCGGACCGCGACCAGGCAGCAGCCGCAAACTCCCGCCCAGGTCTTCGCGCAGATACCGATCCTGAACTCGCAGCAACTCGTTGCCACGTGGAAGCAAAACGTTCCCTCCGGACGTGAACGATGGGAAACGGAAGTCGTCAATGTTCCGGTGAAGGACCGAGGCGTTTATCTGGTTGAAGCTACCGACGGCAAGCTGCGCGCCTACACCATCGTCATTGTCAGCCAGATGGCGATCGTCACCAAAACTGCTCCCGGAACCGTTCTCGCCTTCGTGGTTGACCGCCAGTCGAGCCAGCCAGTCACGAACGCGCAGACTTACTTCTTCATCAATCGCAACCAGAGTGGACAGCAAGTCACTGACAACGACGGTCTCGCCCAAATTGCCGTAACTGAAGCGCATCCCGAAAACGTGCTGGTAATGGCCCGCACCAAGGACGACTTCGCCGTCAGCTCGCCGTGGTCCTACTGGATGAGCACCGACCCGGCCCGCTCGCTCACCACTTACGTCTATACCGATCGTCCCGTCTACCGTCCGGGTGATACCGTCCACTTCAAGGCCATTCTGCGCACGCGTTCGGGATTCACCTACCAGGCTCGGGCAAATACTGAATTCAACGTCAACATCACCGACGTGGAAGGAAAAGACGTCCTCACCAAGACCGTGAAGTCTTCCTCCCTGGGAACGTTGAATGGCGAATACGCCATCCCGCTCAACGCCTCGCTTGGTGACTACAACATCCAGGTACGCCGCGGCGAATCGTACACATCGGGTGGCAGCTTCGCCGTGGAGGAATACAAGAAGCCCGAATATGAAGTTCGTGTGGTCCCTGACAGCAAACGCGTGCTGCAAGGGCAACCGATTCAGGCCACCATTGAAGCCCGCTACTACTTCGGCGAGCCGGTAGCAAACGCCAAAGTCACCTGGGTTGTCCACCAGAATCGCGTCTCAAACAGCCTGTACACCTGGGAAGACGACGAGGATTATTCCGAGTACGGTGGTGAAGGAGAAGGTGAAGGCGGCGACAGCGAGAACTATTACTACGGCGAGCAAACCGAAGAGAAGACCGGGACGCTCGACGCTGATGGCAAGTTGCGCATCTCCCTGCCCACCACCTTCGACGCGAGCAGAAAGTCGGACATCAGCTATCGCATTGAAGCTCGTGTGACCGACGAGGGTAATCGCGAGATTACTGGCCGCAACTACATCCTTGCCACATACGGCAGCTTCAAGATCGGCGCCAACCCAACCAGTTACGTGTACGAAGTCGGCAAAACCGCACAGATCAACGTCGATGCCCGCGACTACGACGGCAAGCCGATTCAGACCGCTTTTCACATCATTGTTCGTACCTGGGATTACCGCTCCCGGAGCGGTGACGAAGTTTTCGCCGCCGATGGCCAGACAGATGCCAACGGCCACGCGGAGGTCAGCATCCCGATCACCCGAGGCGGTTCGCTGCGCGCGATCGTAACCGCCGCCACTCCGGAAAATCGGCAACTCGAAGACACTGCTTACCTGTGGGTTCCCGACCGCAACTGGTATTGGGGAGGCTCAAGCGAACGCATCCAGATTGTCCCCGACCAGAAGTCTTACAAGCCCGGGGACACCGCGAAACTTCTCATCATGGCCGGTCCCGATCCCGTAAGTATTCTCGTGACCACTGAAGGCATGGGACTTCACAGCCGTCAGGTCATCAGGAGCAAGGGCGGGCCCATCACCGTTGATGTCCCGGTTCGTACGGAATACGCGCCCAACTTCTTCGTCAGCGCCGCTTACATCAAGGACAACGCGCTGCACACCGGATCGAAGAGCATCAATGTTCCGCCTGATGCCTACAAGCTGAACGTTCAGATTCAGCCTTCGAAACCGCAGTTCCAGCCCGGCGAAGCAGCCTCATACACCATTGTTGCCAAAGACTCGAATGGCAAACCGGTCAGCGGCGAGTTCAGTATTGGTGTGGTTGACGAAGCCATTTACGCGATTCGTCCGGAAGCCACCACCGATATCCTGAAGTTCTTCTACGGACGCACTTTCAATCGGGTGAACACCGACAGCTCGCTCTCGTACTACTTCCGTGGCGAGGCCGGCAAGAAGCAGATGCGTCTCGCCGAAGTGAAGCGGCGCAACTGGCTGGCACAGATTAAGCCCGAGCGACTCGTTCAACCTAAGATCCGCAAGGCATTTCCCGACACCGCCTTCTGGGTCGCCGACGTCCGTACTGGAGCCGATGGCCGTGCCACCGTGAAATTCAGCTTCCCCGATTCGCTCACTGCATGGCGAGCGACCGCACGCGGCGTCACCGCCGACACCAAAGTCGGCAGCGCCGTCGAGAAGGTGATCGTTCGCAAGAACGTCATGGTGCGCCTGGTCGTGCCCCGCTTCTTCCGGCAGGGCGATCAGGTCACAATCTCGGCAATCGTCCACAACTATTTGCCTGCGGCAAAAATGGCACGCGTCTCCATGGACCTGAAAGGCCTGCAAGTGCTGGAAGGCTCCACGCGAGACGTGAATGTTCCCAGCCGCGGCGAAGTGAAAGTCGACTGGCGCGTGAAGGCCGACAATGTTCTCCAAAGCACCGTGCTCGCCAAGGCGCTCACCAATGAAGAGTCCGATGCCATGGAGTTGTCGCTGCCTGTCATCCCCTATGGCGTGAAGATGGCGGTTCCGCAGTCTGGTTCGCTCAACAGCACCACTGGCGAGATCACCCAGGAGATCAACTTCCCGCAGCGCAGCGAACCCAGCGGACGCTTCCTGCAAGTCGATCTGTCACCCTCTGCCGCCGGTGCCATCTTCGGCGCGTTGCAATACCTCACTTCTTATCCGTACGGCTGCACCGAGCAGACGATGTCCAGTTTCCTTCCCAACATCATCGTGGCCGATGCGGTGAAACAACTCGGCTTGAAGCCGCAGATGGACGAGAAGGAACTAAACGCCAAAATCGAAGCCGGTCTGAAGCGTCTCTATGACTATCAGCACGAAGACGGTGGTTGGGGATGGTGGCAAACTGACGATAGCCACGTGTTCATGTCTACCTATGTGCTCGCCGGATTGAGCCAGGCAAAGCAGGTCGGGTACAACGTTGAGCAGGACCGCGTCACTCGCGCGCAGGGCTGGGTCAGGCAAACCTTCGATAACGATAAGAAGATCATTGCCGACCTTCGCGCCTACATGGCCTATTCGCTCATGCTGAGCGGAGCTAACGACAAGGCCATCCTCGACTCGGTTTGGAAGCAGCGTTCAGAACTTAGCCCTTATGGCGCCGCCATGCTCGGCCTCGCCATGGATCTCGTGAAAGATTCGCGTACAACGGAGCTTGCCACAATCGTAGAGAAAGGCGCCGTCACCGACGAGCAAACGGCGCACTGGAGCTTGAACCGCGATCCAATGCTCGACTTCGAGACCGACGCCAGCCCAGAAGCGACAGCGTTCGCCGCGAAGTTCCTCAGCAAAGTCCGGCCGGAAAGCGCGCTGCTTCCAAAGGCCGCATTCTGGCTGGTCATGCATCGCAACGAGGGATACTGGTGGAACTCGACGAAGCAAACTGCTTTTGTCGTGTACGGGCTCACGGACTTCTTGAAGCAGAGCGGGGAACTGAAGCCCAGCTTTTCCGTCGAGGTGCTGGTCAACGACCGTCAGATCATCTCGCACCGCTTCACCGAAGCCGATGCGTTTGGAGCCAGCGCCGTCATGCTTCGCCTTACCCCCGAACAACTCGGGCAGAACAACCGTGTCATCATCCGGAAGAAGGGGCAGGGCCGCCTCTACTGGTCGCTGCGCGGCGAGTACTACTCCGACGAGAAGAAGCTCACGAATGTGGGCTCCTTCAACCTGACGCTCGCGCGCGAGTACTTCAAGCTCTCTCCCGTGCGCGAAAACGGCTCGGTGAAGTACAAGCTGGAATCGCTAAGTGGGCCGGTGCAGGTCGGTGACACGCTCGCTGTGCGGCTTACCGTCTCCGGTTCTGATTGGAAGTACCTGATGATCGAGGACCCGATTCCACCCGGCACCGAGTTCATCGAGCACGACAACCTATATACGCTGAAAGATCAGCCTCGCTGGTGGAGTTGGTACTTCACGCGACGTGAGTTCCACGACGACCGTGCCGCATTCTTCACCACCTACTTCTGGCGTGGCGCCCGCGAATATGTGTACATGCTGAAGGTGGTGAACCCCGGCGTGTTCCGCGTGAGTCCGGGCAAAGTGGAACCGATGTACCAGCCGTCCTATTTTGCGACTAGCGATCCGCTGACGCTGGAGGTCAAATGAACCCCCGCATGACTGATTTCGAACGTGATTCGCTCCTGGCAGTCCTGCACAGTAAGGGTGTATGGCTGATTCACGTCATTGTGAATGCCCTGCTAATACTGTCGTTTTTCTATTGGACACGCATTCCCGACGAGCGCGGATGGCAGTTCACCATGAGCGTCATCAGCGGCCTGAGCATCGTCTTCATCACCCTCTGGCTGCACAGCGCCACCTTCGATTACTTCCGCCTGGCACCGCGATCGTTCAAAGTGTCGCTTCGTCGTGCCGTGACGCGCATTCCAGCGTTTCTGGTTTGGACCTTGATCTTCGGATTTGTGCTCTGGGCCATCTCGTTGCTCTGGAACTACGACGAGCAGATCGGGGCCTGGGCCCGCCACACATTTCCTGAATTCCTGCGGCGCCAGATCAGTCCGCGCTCAGTAATCTCCGCCGCCAACGGAGCGGTCTTCTTCCTCTGCTTCTTCCTCTGGCCAATCTTCTTTGTCCCGGTCGGGGCGCAGGTTGCGACTCGCGGGCTTCGCGGTTTCTTCACGGCTGCCGCTTTCCGTCCCGTGAGGGAACTGCGCTTCTGGATCGCCTACGCCGTCTGCTTCGTCATCGGCGCATATCTGCCCTACCGGCTCGCTTGGATGACGCCCGACAAGCCTTCGTCGCTGAATGCACAAACCTGGAGCATGGTGATGCGACTCGGGTTGGGGTACCTGTTGTTGGTGACTGCGTGGCTGGTACTGTGTGCCGCGATCATGCGGGCGAGCGAAGGAGAAACGGAAACAAGCGTGGAACCGGAAACGGAACCGGTTACTGCGTCGCCGACAAAGTAGGCACTCCAGACTTCACCCAGTCGAGCACCTTCGGCAGTCCATACCGTTGAACCGCGTCGGCAACCGCACTGGCGCAATCCCGGTATGCCGCTCTCATCTCGGCCTCCGTGCGTAGAGAGTGTAGCCGCCGCTCCAGCGCAACAACGTCAACTTTCGCGGGCCGCGCTGTTGCCCGATTGCTCAAGTAGATGGCAAGACCTTCCCGCAGCCACAGCGGCGAATCACCTCGCGCCTGCGATTCAATCAACATATGCAGAAACTCGTGTCGCAGCGTCGACTCCAGCGCCCCCGTCCGCTGCAATGTGCTCAGTGGCTGTAAACGAATCACGTTGCCCCTTGTGCTTGCGGCCACCCATCCGGGTTCTCCCGTTGCGTCGCGATAAATTCCGATCGTCGGATAGACCTTCACCTGTGGACGCCCGCTCACCTTCCACGGCGTCGCGTTCTGCGCGAAGCTGAATGCGCGTTCCACTACTGGAATCAGTGTTGCAGCGTCATTGCGGTTGGTGGTGACGACATCCACCGATGCCCCCGGCAACTTCTCCCATGCCAGCCCTTGCGCGTTCAGTCCGAGCGCAGTTCCCGGATAGTAGTACGCAAGGATCTCGCGATAGCTCTTGCCTCTCGCGCCCATCGCATCGGCTCCGGTCTGGCACAGACCCACACCATGTCCCTGTCCGCGCCCCCGGAATGCAATACGATCTCCGCGATCTTCCATCTGGTAGAGGTCACTTCGAATCTTGTCCCATCCAAGAGCACGCCCAATCCCCAGGCGAAAATCCACGGCGCTCATCGGTCGCCCATTCACCAGCACCTTCGCCGTCCGCCCCGAACCTGTCCGTTCCGCCACGCTCAGCGTATTCACCGGACGCCCAAGCGCGCGAGCCAGATCGGCCTTCGCGATCTCCGCCCGCCACTCATCCGTGCGCGAGCAGTAGTCGTCCTGATGCCGTCGCAGGTAGGGCGCGCGCAACGTGGGTTCCAGCGCACTCGCGTCCTCCAGTTCGCCGCCGCAACTCCGGTGATAGTACGTAGCGGCCGGCCTTCCTTCGAACCACAATAGTTCACCTTCGGTGGCAGAGACAGCAGCGCGCATTCGCGCCGACTCGTTCCCCAATCGGACATCCTGACAGTGCGTCGTATCGCAGAAGTCAAAGCCTTCCAGTTTGTGTCGCGAGCCGAACCTCATCGCGTAAGTACGGGCTGCCACTGCCATCGACTTCAGCGCTTCATCCGACTTGAATCCGCCGCTCTCGCCCTGTAATACGGCAGTGACGTAATCTTCCAGCGGCATTGTCAGCGTCAAGAGCAGCACGCCCTGGCGTGATTCAACCTTCATTTCATCGCGCGTGACAAATGCCGGAAAGCCCGCCCCCGAAATTCTCGCCGCTCCCGAAAGTGTGAAACTGCTCGCTGACGCGCCGCTCACTTCAACCGGCGCTCGCATCGCTTTGCCTTGCCAGGTTGCTCCCACCGGCTCAACGAGGATCTTCTCCGGCGGATGCTGCCAGAACAGTCGCACCTTCACCATTCGCTGCTGTGCCTCGGCTGACACGCAAGCCAGCAACAGACACACCGTAGCGAACGCTACCTTCATCACCTTGCGCTCTGCTTCCATGCTTCGAAGATTTCACCTGCAATCGGAGCCGCATCGCCCGGCCCTGTTCCGCGCTCCAGGAAAACGACGACCGTCACTTGCGGCTTGTCCGCTGGCGCGTATCCCGCGAACCACGCGTTTGTCCACGATCCGCCCTCTGTTCTCGAAGTGCCTGTCTTTCCTGCGACTTTCATTCCCTTTGGCGACGCCAGTCTTCCCATGCCGTACTCGGTCGAAGCCTCCAGTCCGGCGAATACCGTTCGCTCCGCCTTCCTCGCATCGGTCGAGGTACGCCGTAACGCAAGCGACCGAAACGCGGTCAGCAGTTCCAGCGGCGTGATCTTCATCTCGCCTTCGCCGATAGCCTGCAACTTGCGTTCCTCATCGGTTCGCGCCAGTTTGATCGATCCTGTCGCCTCACCCTTCTGCAATCCGGTCGCCGAAGTGAACCCCGCCTTCGCAAACGCCTGCCGCAACTCCTCCGCCGTGAGGCGCGATCCTGAAGTCGCAAAGTAGTCATTGCACGAATACGCCAGCGCCGATACCGCCTGCAATGCGCCCGACTCCGGATGCGAACACGAAAGATTGTGCCTCCCAACGCGCAGGTTCCGGCGGCACACAAACGACTCATTCGCGCGCACCTTGCCACTCTCGATTAGCGACAATAGCGTGAAGACCTTGAAGGTCGAACCCGGCCTTGCGAGCCGTCGAGCCGCGACTTCCGGGTGATAGGAGGCGAGGATTTTCCCGGAAGCGACGTTCATCACTACAGCCGTCCCCGAGCGCCCGCGCATCAACCGCGCCAGAGCCGCTTCCAGATCGGCGCCAAAACACGAAGGAATCAGAAAGAGAATGACTGCGAGCAGCCGGATCACGCCGTGATTCTAACGCGGCCCGTCTATGGAGTTCACAGCTTCCGTAAACGCTCGCATGCATTTTCCAGATCGGATTGGGTTTTCGCGAAACAGAACCGGATCAGATTCTCGCCGGCGTCATCGTGATAGAACGCCCCGCCCGGCACTGTCGCCACGCCGGTCTTCTCCAGCAGGTACATCGATTTTGCCTTGCTGCTGTTGCCCGGCAGCTTCGACGCATCCGACAGAACGTAATACGCGCCGCTGGGAACGCTGGGCGTCAGCCCCACCTCATCCAGCGTCGAGCAGATCAGGTCTCGCTTCTTCGCGTACTCCGTCCGCAGTTCTCGATAGAAATCATCCTTCAGCAGCGCAATCCCCGCGGCCACCCCATGTTGCAGCGGTGCCGGTGCGCACACGTAGCACAGATCGCTGTAGTACCCGATCGCATGGGCCCACCTCGCATCGGCCACTGCATACCCGATGCGCCAACCCGTAATGCTGAACGTCTTCGAGTATCCGGAAATCGTGATCGTGCGGTCTCTCATCCCGGGTAATGTGGCCATGCTCAGGTGTTGCAGGTCGTCATAAAGGAAGTACTCGTAAATCTCGTCCGTGATCACAAACAGGTCGTGCTTTTTCGCCAACTCCGCGATCGTCTCCAGTTCCGTACGACTGAACACTCTTCCCGACGGATTCGCCGGGGAGTTCACCACAATCGCGCGCGTTCTCGGCGTGATCGCCTTCTCCACGTCCTCCGGCCAAAACTTCCAGTCCGGCGCTTTCAGAGTCACATACACCGGGACCGCGTCCACCGAGAGCACTGTATGCAGGTGATATCCGTAATAAGGTTCGAAAAGGATCACCTCGTCTCCCGGATTCAGCAGCGCCAGGCACGCGCAGTAGAACGCGCCCGTCGATCCCGCCGTCACCACCACTTCCTTTTCCGGATCGCAACCCACTCCGTTGAAGTCCAGCATCTTGCGCGCAATCTGCTGCCGCAGCGGATGTACCCCATCCAGTCGCGTATACGAGTTATGCCCCAGTTCAATCGCCTGCTCTGCCGCCTGCCGCACCTCGATCGGAACAGGTGTATCGCACACACCCTGCGCCAGGTTCACACCGCAAACCTTCTCGCACTCCACCGACATCACACGTATTTCCGACTGCGCAATCCGCCCCGCGCGGGCACTTAATGACGGCATCCCCACACTCCTGCTATCGAGCTTAGCAAAATGCTGATTTGACCGTCGCGAAAGAACCTGCCCTCCCCTTTGCCGGTAGCGAACTCCATCTGGCGAGAGCGTTCATTTATTGAACATTCATCAAATTCGCTTACTCTAAAGTTGAAGGTGAGAGGTATCGTATGGAGCGCAACGACCGTCACAAAGTCCACGAACTTGATCCGGTCACTTTCTTCATTGTGACCGAACTTATGCGTGAAGAACGCATCGAATCAGGAACGGAGGAGAAGGCGATTTCCTTTGAAGAGTTCGCCAAACAAGTCGCTTGAAGACCTCGCCCGTGACCCTCGCCTGACCATTCGCCGTCGCGGCGCGCCGGTACCCGGTGGGTGCTGTGTCGTCTACTGGATGCAGCGTTCGCAACGCGGCTTCGACAATCCCGCTCTCGACGTCGCCGTCCACGCCGCCAACGCCCTGAATCTCCCGGTGGTCGCCTATTTTGCGCCGGTCCCGTTTTATCCCCACGCCAATCTTCGCGCCTACGCATTCCTCGCTCAAGGCATTCCGGACATCGCCTCCGATCTCGCAGTTCGCAACGTCGGCTTCGTTCTTCGTCGCTATCCTGATCACAGCCTGCTCCGCTTCTGCGACGAAGTTAACCCCGCGCTCGTTGTCGGAGATGAAAATCCCCTTCGCGAGCCCAACCAGTGGCGCACCATCGCGTCCAGGAAACTCAAGGTCCCGCTCTGGACCGTCGACTCCGACGTTATCGTCCCCAGCAAGCTCTTCGAGAAAGCGCAATACGCCGCTTACCATTTCCGTCCACGCCTCAAATCTCTTCTCGACCAATTCCTCCTACCCTGCGACAACCCTAAGGCCCGAGTGAAATGGACTCCACCCAACCGTTTTCGCTCCCTGCCTGTCGACTTCGACATTCTCGACGAATGGCCGATTGATCGTTCTGTCAGCCCGGTATCGTCGTTCAAAGGTGGTTCCAGCGAGGCCCGTCGCCTGCTCAAGGAATTTCTCGCGGACAAGCTTCGCGGTTATGCCGAACGCCGAAACAAACCCGAACTCGACGCCACCACTCGACTCTCTCCTTACCTGCATTTCGGGCATCTCAGCCCGCTCACCATCATGCTCGCGGCTCGCAACGCCGATGCGCCCGCCGAAGACAAAGACTCGCTCTTTAACGAATTAGTGGTCTGGCGCGAACTCGCTATCAACCTTTGCTGGTTCAATCCGCTCTACGACTCCTTCGAAGTCGCCGAACCCTGGGCCCACCGCACTCTGCTCGACCATGCCCAAGACCCGCGCCCCGTCGTCTACACCGAGCGCCAACTCGAGAACGCAGAAACCCACGACGAACTCTGGAATGCCGCCCAGCGCCAGATGGTCACCCACGGCTGGATGCACAACGTGATGCGCATGTACTGGGCCAAGAAGATTCTCGAATGGACGAACTCCCCCGCGCAGGCGCACCAGATCGCCATCGCTCTCAACGACAAGTACTTCCTCGATGGACGCGACCCCAATGGCTATGCCGGCGTCGCCTGGGCCATACTGGGAAAGTTCGATCGCCCCTGGTTCGAGCGCCCCATCTTCGGGAAGATCCGCTACATGTCTCAGGCCAGCACGGGCAAAAAGTTCAACAGCAAGCTCTATATCGAGCAGAACAGCGGACCAGAGCTTCAAAAAGCCCTCTTCTAGCTTTTGCGTCTCCCCCAAACTTGCGAGAGAATAGAGTCAATAGGGTGAGGTATGGCTGTGAAGAAGCTTCTCTTTGTGCTCTTGCTGTTCGTCGTTCCTTCCGTTTTTGCCCAGCAGATCAGTGGCGACTACATTGAAACCCGTACGGCCGACGTCTACACCGGCGCGTGCTTCGCCAACGGGGAAGTGAACTTGATGGGCAACGAAGCCATCATGGGCTGGCGTGTCACCAACGGTTCATGGGACGGCGTTAAGCTCGACGGCCTCTCCGCTGTTGCCGTAGTACGGGCTAAGGCCACTCTTGGCGATCCTTATGCGAACCCATATCCCGCCAAGTCGGTGCTCGTTATCGACGATCAGGCCTCACCGCAGCAGCGTGCCGCGCTGATCAATTTCGTTCACCACATGACCGGCAAGCTCACTGACGACGTGGAGCGGGTTGTTGACGCACCCGTGGATCTCTCGGTTGCGCAAAGTCACGATCGCCACGGTAAAGCTTTGTTGCGTGCCGGTAATTTTGTGACCGTGCAAACACGTCCGCTGAACGGAAACGATCACATCTGCGGAAACGAAGAAACCTACTATCCGCCGCTTACAAAGACCACGCATGCCATGCCGGTGGTTGCCATGAAGGACGAATACCAGGGACCGGGCCTGAATGCCAATTGGTCGAACAGCGGCAAACGCAGTGCATTTGTCGGTACGTTCGCGAGGTAGTTTCGTTAACGCTTCCGGCTACTCTGCTGTTTGGGGCCCTCACGTACAACAAGTTCCCAGCAGTCCGCATCTACTCAGACTTCGGGCTGCTGGTACTCCATTCTCCTGCTGCTCTCTTGTCGGGCCTCAAAATTCACGCACGTTTTACTACATGTCTGTAATAAATGAATGAGCATCAAAATCTCTTCGTAGGCGGCGGCGAAATGGGCGCGCTGATGCGCTCGCTCGATTGGTCGCGTACGAAGCTTGGGCCGCCCGAGAATTGGCCTCACTCCCTTCGCATTGCCCTCCGAATTCTCCTTGGCTCCGGCTACCCCATGTACATCGCGTGGGGTCCCGAGTTTACCCAGTTTTACAACGACGGCTACCGTCCCATTCTCGGCAAGACCAAGCATCCCGCCGCGCTTGGCATCGGCACGCCGGAAACGTTCAGGGAAATCTGGGATTTCATCGGTCCCATGTTCCACCGCGTCTTGGCCGAAGGGGAAGCCACCACACTCATCGACCAGTGCCTCTTTCTTGATCGCAACGGATACATCGAAGAGTGTTACTACACCTTCTCCTACAGTCCCATCCCTCATGACGACCCTGAGAAAGTTGGCGGCGTTTTTGTCACCGTCATTGAAGTCACCGAACGCTTGATCGAGGAGCGTCGTCTTCGCACTTTGAGCGATCTTGCCGCCCGCACCTCTGAAGCGCGAACCGAGCAGCAGGCTTGCAAACTTGCCGCGGAAATCCTGGAGAACAACCTTCAAGATGTACCGTTCAGCTTGATTTTTCTGAACGACGCCGCTGGTGATTGGAAGCTCGCTGCTACTTCGGGCTGTGCTCAGGCATCTGGCACTCTCTTCGAAAATTCCGCTTGGCCACTTGCAGCAGAGCCGCGGGAAAATGCGATTGTCACCGATCTCGTTTCACGGTTCGGCAAAGTTCCTCTTGGTGCCTGGAACGTGCCGCCGCACAGTGCAGCCGTCCTGCCCGTCATTTCGACCGGTCAGCATCACCCGAACGCCTACCTCGTCGCCGCTATCAACCCTCACAAGGAGTTTGACGTTTCGTACCGGCGTTTCTTTGAACGCGTTGCCGGCCAGATCGCCAGTAGCATCGCCGACGCTCACGCCTACCAGGAAGAACGGAGGCGTGCGGAAGCCCTCGCTCGCGACGTCACTGAAAAGAAGCTTGCGCAGGAATCCCTCAAGATCGCCCACGACCGGCTCGCCCTCGCGCAGCAGACGGCAAACCTCGCAACCTGGGATTGGAACCTCATCGACGGTTCCATCACCTGGGCTGATAGTAGTGCACCCGTCTATGGCTCGCCGGTTTCCGAGATGACGCCGATCCAGAAGTGCGTGGACCGCGTCGTCGAAGAAGACCGCCTTGCAACCATGCGAGCTCTCCAGCACGCCATCGATAACCGTTCCGAGTACAACCACGAGTTCCGCGTGCGTTGGCCCGACGGCTCCATTCACTGGCTCGTCGGACGCGGTCGCGCCATCTACGACGAGGCCGGCCGGCCAATTCGCGTGCTAGGCATCAACTGGGACATCACAGCGCACAAGCTGGTCGAAGCCGAGCTCTCCAGTGAACGACGCCGGCTCATTGAACTCTTCCAGCAGGCGCCGGCGTTCATCGCCGGTTTGCGCGGGCCTGACTTCGTATTCGAACTGACGAACGCCTCATACCAGCAACTCATCGGCAACCGTCAGGTTATAGGTAAACGCATGCGCGACGCATTGCCCGAGGTCCAAAGTCAGGGTGTGCTTCACCTGCTTCAGAAGGTTTACGAAACAGGTGAGCCCTATGTCGCCCAAGGCTTCCGGCTCGAGATCGATCGCACGCCAGGACAGCCGCTCGAAGAGCGCTTCCTCGATTTCGTATATCAGCCGGTACGCGACAGTAAAGGACAGGTCTCCGGCATCATTGCGCTCGGCATCGACGTCACCGAACGCCGTCGTGCCCAGGAGGCACTCGTGCGTAGTGAAAAGCTGGCCGCCGTCGGACGCCTCGCCGCTTCCATCGCCCACGAGATCAACAATCCTCTCGAGGCCGTAACCAACCTTCTTTACCTCATCGAAAACACGGAGTATCACGACGAGACGAAGCGTTACGCCGCCTTGGCCGATCAGGAACTTAAGCGTGTGTCACAGATCGCGACGCAAACGCTCCGTTTCCATCGTCAATCCACAGCCCCATCCCGCACCAATCTCTCCAACGTAGTTCAGTCTCTGCTCCCGCTCTTCCAGGGACGCCTCAGCAACACCGGCATCGTCATCGAGAAATCCATGCGGGCCACCTCGCCCGTTTTCTGTCTCGATGGAGAAATTCGCCAGGTCTTCAGCAACCTCATTGGTAACGCGATCGATGCCATGCCCAACGGTGGATATCTGATGATTCGCACGCGCGACGGCTACCGCCACAGCGATGGCCGGGGCGGCGTCTTTGTCACCATCGCTGACACGGGTCTCGGCATGACCCCCGGCGTCAAGAGCCGTCTCTTCGACGCCTTCTTCACTACCAAGCAGGGAACCGGTACCGGACTCGGCCTATGGATTTCTAAGGGCATCATTGACAAGCACGATGGCACCATTCAGTTCCGCAGCTCCCAAGCCCGGGGCGCCCACGGCACCGTCTTCCGAGTGTTTCTACCCTATGAAGCGATTATCGTCGAAGCCCCGGCCCACAACATGGCCGTCGGCTTCTGATTCCCCTTACTGCACCGTCAGGTTTACCTTGTCGAGCCAGACGTTATACGGCTGCTGTGCGAAGTTGCCGTCCATCTGGAATGCCACATCGATGCTTTCCATCGTCCAGACGGGCTCGTTCGAGTAATACAGGTCCAGCGGATACTTCTTGTCCGCCACCGTTACGCTGATGTAGTGCACCTGGTTATCGACGCGTTCAAACTCCCACACCAGGTGTATCCACGTGTTCGCCGGAAACGGCACACAAGGAACATTCGTCGGTTGCCATCCGAGATTTCCGTCCCACACGTCCCATTTGCCGCTGCCCCTGAAGTTGCACTCCGTCCCGAACACCCATCGACGGTTGTTGAACGCCTGGTTCACGTCGAACTCCAGCGCTTGCGGCAGGTCTGGATTATCGATCATGAAGTACATGTCGTACGTGAAACGTGTCGGGAACGAGCCTCCGCCTAGGAACTTCGTCCACAACGCGTTCGAGTATCCCTTCGGACCACCTATCGTGAGCTTCGCCGACGCTCCGCTCATCGACGGCGTGCTCTGGTTCTCTGTCATCGTGGATTCCGCATTTCCCAGCCCCGCAGCACAAAGCTGGCCTGCCCTCGGATGTCCCGCGGGAAACAACGCCGAACAGAACTCCCAATTCGGAATCTTCTGTATGTCAGCGATCGTGTACGGTTGTGCCGATGCGACATTCAGCGAGAACGACGTGCTCGCATTGTTGCCGCTCTTGTCTGTCGCCACGATCACCACGGTATGTGTTCCGGGCGACATGAAGACCAGCGAGTCCAGCGTGTTCCAGAACGTGAACTGCTGGGGGCTGTCGTCTACATACACCCGCATGTAGGCGATATTCTTCATCGTCGTTGACGCCACGATATGCGCCGGCGAACTCACCGACGCCCCATTCGCCGGACTCGATACACACACCGACCCTGCCGCTGTTGTTCCCGGCTGCGGTGCCGGTATCGGCGCTGCCGGAGGCATCGGAGCCACCCCGGTCATCGGTCCCTGGCTGATCGCCGATGTCACCTGCGGACACGACGAAGCGCTCGGCGGATTATTAGCTCCACCCGGATTTGGATTCGCATTGCCGTTGTTGTTCGAAGGTTCCGGATTTCCGCCGCATCCGGCAAACACCGCAACAAAGGAAAGTGTCAGCACGAACAGACCAGCTCGTAGCAATTGCACAGGAAACCGCCTTGTAATGGGGATCAGCCTGTGTTTTAGAAGGTGTGATCTGCTTCTGGAGATGTCAGCTGCTCAACCGGCAACTCTCGTGCCAGCCGACTAAGCACTCTTTCGTAGTACTAAAGCTTATTGAACCGATGCCGCCGAAGCCCGTTTGGCCTTCTTCGTCTGAACGCGGAACCGGGCCGGAGGCATGCCGTACTCGCGTTTAAAAGCTCTGTTGAACGCCGGCTCCGACTCATACCCCACCTCATCCGCGATCTGCGCCACGCTGTAGCTTGTCGAGTGCAGCATCTGCGCGCCCAGTTGCAGCCGCCAGCGCATCAGGTACGTCATCGGAGGCTCTCCCAGGAAATGCCGGAACCTCTCCGCCAGCACCGAGCGCGACGCCCCCACCTCTTTCGCCACCTCAGCGATCGTCCACGAACGCGCCGGCTCACGGTGCAGAAACGCCAGCGCCTGTCCGACGAGCGGATCGCGTGCCCCGGCCAGCCAGCCCGTCTGCTCACCCGGCAACTCCATCATGTATCGTCGCAGTGTTTCCACGAATAACGCCTCCGACAACTTCGCCAGCACCGCGTCTCCGCCTGCGCGCTCTTCCGCCGCTTGCTCCGCCGAAAACTTGATCGATCCTTCCAGCCACTTTCCCGCGTCATCGTTGCGGATGTTCACCTTGAACAGTGGTGGCAGTCCGCCAAGGAATCCCTTGCTCAACTCGCGGTCGCATTCCATATACCCGCAGACGAACCTCGTCGGTTCGCCGCCGCCACCCGCGCGTGCTAGTTTCATGCCGCGCCCGAACACGCGCTTCATCTGACCTTCGCTGCCGCCGATCATCTCCATCGGCGATCCATTGAAGATCGTGTGCGCATCTCCATGCGGGAACACCACGATGTCCCCGGGAATCAGTGGAATTCTGCACGTGTCGTCGTCCGTCTTCGCCGTCGCGCGTCCTTCCGTCACCAGGTGGTAGATGATGATGTGCTTCGTCCCCTTACCCAGAAAGCTCGCGATGTTGCACGATTGTGGCGAACGAAATCCCCATGGCGCCGTGAACTCGGCGTTGTAGAAGACTGCGCCTTCCATCTTCACTGCATTTAACACTTCTGAAAGTGCATCCATGGTGGGGTCGGACTCCCGGCAAAGGTTTTCGGACGCCGGGTCAACTATTCCCACATCCTATCGTGCCCCAGTCAATTTAACCAGACGCCCTGCAAAGTGCGCCCCGTCCCTTCACGGCACACTGCTTCTCGTAGCGGGTCACCGCTGTTAGCACAAACCAAGGAGAGTTGATATGCCGCTGATCGAAGTCAAGTTAATCGAAAACGTTTTCACCCCCGAGCAGAAGAAACAGATGATCACCAAGCTCACCGATGCCATGGTCGCCGTCGAAGGCGAAAACATGCGCCCCGTCACCTGGGTCATCATCGAGGAAATCCGCGGCGGCGACTGGGCTCTGGGCGGTAAAGCCCTCAGCGCAGCCGACGTCCACGCCATCGCCGCTGGCAAATGAAACAACTTCTCTGCCTGGGGGCCAATCGCCCTCGGGCAGACCGCCGTGGATTCGTAGGTTCGTGATGTACGCAGCAATGACGGCATCGCGTTGCACTCCGCGGCCACACCGCCGTATCACGAAATTCAGATAGCGCATTGCGCAGGAGAAAAAACGATGTTCGCCAGAAGAAGCAAAGTCTTTTGTTCCACCCTCATCTTGATCGCTGCTTTCGCCCTCACCGCTGTGCCGGCGCAGGCAGATACCGCCAGCGAATGGATCCAGGTCGCCAACGACACGGTTCTCGCCGGCGGCACCAACCCGCTTGTCACCACCCGTGTCATGGGCATCGTCGGCGCGTCCATGTTCGACGCCCTCAACGGCATCGAGCGCCGCTATACCCCCATCCACGTTACGCCCGACGCACCCTTCGGGGCCTCGCGTCGTGCTGCCGTCATCCAGGCCGCTTACACCGCGCTCGTCGCCATGTACCCGAATCAGCAGGGCACGCTCACCATCAAGCGCGAAGCCGCTTTAGCCGCGCTTACCAACGGTGGTAATGGCGGTGTCTCCGTCGCGCGCGGACTCGAGTGGGGAGAGCACGTCGCCAACCAGATCCTCGCTTGGCGCGCCACTGACGGCTTCACCCCCGCGCCTCCGCCTTACACCGGGTCCACTGAGATCGGCAAGTGGCGTCCCACTCCTCCGGGCCTCGCCCCCGGCGCTGCGCCTCAGTTCGCAACCATGACGCCGTGGTTCATGACCGCCCCCAGCCAGTTCCGTCCGTCCGCGCCTCCGTCGCTCGACAGCGCCGCTTATGCCGACGCCTACAACGAAGTCAAAACCATCGGCGAACTCACTTCATCCACCCGCACCGCCGAGCAAACCTACGTCTCATTCTTCTGGAGCGGCAACACCACGCTCTATTGGAATCGCATCGCCCGTCAGGTTGCGGCCCAGCGTGAACTGAGCCTCTCGCAGGAATCGCTGCTCTTCGGCACGCTCAACGTCGCCATCGCCGACGCCGGCATCGCCTGCTGGGACGCCAAGTACTACTACAGCGCGTGGCGCCCGGTCACGGCCATCCCGCTCGCCGATCAGGACAGCAATCCCGCCACCGACGCTCAACTCGGCTGGACTCCGCTCCTCACCACGCCCGCTCACCCCGAGTTCCCCTCCGGACACTCGACCCTCAGTGGTGCAGCCGCCGCCGTGCTGATCAAGTACTTCGGAGACAGCGCCAACTTCTCCGTCGCATCGGAAGTCCGTCCCGGAACGCGCTCGTTTACGTCGTTCACCGACGCTCTTCTCGAGAACAACGACTCTCGCATCTTCGGCGGAATTCACTATCGCCCGGCGTGCACCGTCGGCAACCAGATCGGCGCATCCGTCGCCAACCACGTCATGCAGACCGGCTTCCAGCGTCTGCGCGGCAACACCGACTAACGATTCTCCTCTAAACGGCAGTACCCTTACGCACACCCCTGAGCCTCGTGCTCAGGGGTATTTTTGTAGATGTCACTTCTTGATCCGCGTTTCCGGAATCGGCATATAAGCCCCGGACGCACCGGCAAAAACGATTTCGAAACGATCCAACGTTATGCCCGGGTCCAGTGCCGTTACCGTCAGCGTGTGGTTGCCCGGAGCGATCGGCACGTCGTGAAGGGCGACAACCGCAGCGTTGTCGAGCACGTTTTGCCGCCACTTGGCGCCGTAATACACGATGCTGAAATCCAGCACCTTCGGCGCCCCGCCATCGAGCGAAATCGCAATGCGCAGCTTATCGCTCTTGGTGATCGGAAAGGTGGGAAGCGCGATGGCCTTGATCGTAGCGATCTCATCAATCACGTAGTTGGGAAAACTGTAATCACGGTCTTGCGGTCCAGTCGCAAAGCGATAGACCACTCGCGGCGCATTGGCGAATGCCGCCGCATCGGCAACATCTACCGGCGTCAAATCCAGATCGGATTGCAGCGCCGCACCCGCATGACCAACTCCCTCGAGCACCTTCCATCGGCCGCTCCTTTCGTCAGCGTGGTTCGCATACATCGCCACCACGCCTTGCGAGTCGATAAACGACGCTGCTTTCGTGTCGATCGGACGTGCAATCCTTACGTGAACGGGTAGCGGCTGTTTGCCCGCACTGCACTGAACCGTCACCGTGCCCTCGCCTTTTTCAGGTGCCGTCGCCCAATCGATCGAAACCATGATGCGCTCTTCGAACCGGCGGTCTGCTTGCGAGAAGCGACCCGCACTGCGATCGATCTTGATCCATGGTGCGCTCGGCTGCGCGCTCCAGTCTTCATCAATCGAAGCTTCCGTAAATACATCGAGGTAGTAACTCTTGGCTCCCAACTCACGATGGAACGATGGCAGCGTTGGTGTCCACCAGCCCACGTCATCAAAGTATCCGCCACCTTCCACCTGCACACCGCATTTGCGTGCGTCGGTTGGAGCCTGCCATTGCGGGATATACGGCGCTTCGTAGTTCGGAAGCGCATGTGGATAGTCGGTGACCATCCCGTTCCATTTGCCGTTCTCGATCACCTCATTGAACCGGCGAGTGTCGGCGGCAATCCGCTCCTGCGCCGCCTTGGCTTCCTGCGCGTATACATTGGCGCTGGCCCGGTGCTGCAGTCCGTAAACAATCGACTTGTCCAGTGCCAACTGACGCAGGCTCAAGTTCCCGCCGGTGTTCACCGTGTATTGCACCAGCTCATAAAAGGCGGACTTGCGGTCCGCCGGCATTTCTTCCATCAGCTTCGCCGATTCGGCAATGATGGCCCTGTAAGCGTCGGCTCGGCGTGCGTTCTCGTCGCTGAAATCGAGGATGTTGAATTTCGATTGCTGCACCGACGATTCTGGAAATGTCGTCGAGAATGAAGCCAGTTCCGGATTCTTGTCGAATGCCAGCTTGTAGTAACGCCACATTACATTCGCGACTTCGTCCTGGTGCTCCGGGCCGAAGTTGCGCCCTGCCCACTCGTGCAAATATTTCTGTACGCTTTCCGGCTTCTCGAATGCTTCTATGTCAAAGGCCATCGCCAGGAAGAACTCGTTCAGGTATTCCACTGGCTTGATCGAACCAACGTTCAGCACCCACAGGTTACGCGCGTTGAAGTGGTAGGCCTTCGTCATCTCCTCCCACATCAGTGTCGGGTCCGTAGAGCCAAGCCATAGATACGCCGCCGGAGCGCCCCAGAACGTCGCATGGTAATAGACGCCGGACCCACCGGGTCGCTTTCGCTCCGCCGGGTTATCCAATTGCATGATGTAACCGAAATTGTCTTCGGACCAATTCAGGATGATGTCTGCGGGCAGCTTCAGACGGCCCGTGTTGTAGGCGGTCGTGATCTCTTTGTACGGAGTAAACACCTGCGGTACCTGATCCGCAGGTTTGTGAAGGACTTCACTCAGGATCTTTCGTTGCTCCGCTATCACTTCGCTTACCACGTCTGCCATCTGTTCGGGGGTAGCGGCGCCTTCCATCGGAAAGTCATCAGCCCCGCGCAGTCCCACCGTGTACAGATTGTCGTATTTCCCGAACTTCTCGACTGCTTCTCTCCAGTACTGGAGCATCCGGGCTTTGTTCGTAAGCCAGTTGTACGGACCCATCGTTTTGGGGTCCCACTCATGCCCATTGTTGCGAAGCAGCATCTCGACATGAGAGCTGCCTCGGACGATTGCGTAATCGCTCGCCAGGTCGTAACTGCCCGGAATTTCGTTGAAAACCTTGTCGTAGTTGGTCATGGCAGGCCAGAGCATGTTCGCCTTCAGCCGCCACATGAGCTCAAAAACACGAGCGTAAGTCTTCAACCCAATGCCGCCGTGCTCTGGATCGAAAGTGTTCGCCGCCCATTTTTGCAGGGACAGCGTGTTGATGAAGAATCCCCGGTACTTCACGGACGGCTGTTTCGAGTAGTACGTCGCAGCGCTCGCGCTGATGCTGTCCACTCTGCGGATCTTGACGTCGGCCCACCATTCCCAGGCCGACACGCCGATCTCACGGCTGAGATCGATCACGCCCCAGATCGTGCCGCGCGTGTCGGATCCGAAGATCACCAGCGCCTTCTGTTTCGCGTTCCACGGGGCAGGAACAACGGCGCGCCCGTACACTTCCCATTTGCCGCTGATCGGCGATACGTCGACCTTGTTTTTCTTCAACAGCGCAGCCATCCCCGGCGAGTCCGCCCGGCCAATAATCACTCCGACTCCACGACCGTCGCTGAACTTCGAGCTGACCGCAGCCGTCTGTCCGCTCAACGCCGTCAGGTCATGCTGCAGCAACTCCGCCGATTTGCGGATGGGCGTGCCGCTCGCGTTGTCGTAAAAGATGGTTGCGACATTCTTTCCATCGAAGAGTTGGATCGTTTGCGCTGCTGCCGGCGCTGCCGTCGCCAAGCCGGCCATGAACAGCAACAGTGTCCGAATCACCTTGCCGCGAACTGTGTTGTTTGAAGACGCCATCCCAAATTCCCTCGTTGGCAGAAGCCGACCGCCGGAATAGTTTGAGGTAAAGACTAAATCGATTCTTCCTTTCATTCCACAAGAACCCTCGGCACCGAACTCTGTCTTTGTGATGCGAACCGTACAATCCGACGAGCCTCTTTTCCAGCAGACCCGTTCACTCACCAGCCTCGCCCATAACCGGCGAAGATGGGGCTCGTGTCCCATGCGAACGACACCACCCGCTCACCACTTGTTCCCGCCAGCCGAAGAAATATCGTGGGAACAACCTCCGTGCCCTTGGGGTCGAATTTCCCAGGGGGATTACATGGATACCTCGAACGTTAGGAAGTTCTGCCGTGATCACGTCACTCGCATTCCGCGATACGCCGCTGTAGGCATTGCAATCTTGATCGCACTGAACATGGGATGGGTGCGCCCGCTGTCTCGCTATCGGGGGATCGCTGAATCAAAAGCCACCGGCCTCGGCGCAGTTTCGGGAGTCCTCACCGAATACGAAGAGGAATACTCTGAACAGGCACGCTCGGTCCAATACCTCGCACTCGCGGCTCCTCCGAACCCCAACGATCAGGACAAGGAAATCAACGTAGTATCCCGCGACCGCAAGATGGTTCGCTCCGCCAGCTTCGACCTGCTCGTCTCCTCTACTCTCGACTCGGTCCAGCAAAGCCAGCGCATCGCGGAAAGCGTCGGCGGATTCGTTGTCAGCTCCGACATCCGCGGCGACTCGAATGCGCAGTACGCATCCATGCAGATCCGGGTGCCTGCCCGCGACTACGACGACGTTCGCTCGCAGCTGCGAAAACTCGCTCGCCAGGTTCTCACCGAAACCACCGCCGCCGACGACGTAACACGCCAGTACGTAGATTCCGAAGCCGCCCTCCAGAACTACCGTGCCGAAGAAGTCCGCTATCGCGACATCCTGAATCGTGCCTCCACCGTGAAGGACATCCTCGAAGTCACCGAAAAGCTGCACGAAGTCCGACGTGAGATCGAGAAACGCGAGGCTGAATTCAAAACGCTCACGCTTCGAGTCGCCACCTGTCTCATCTCCTTGTCCTTCCGCACGGAAACCGAGTTGAAAGTATTCGGCATCCAGTGGCGGCCGCTGTGGGAGATAAAGATGGGCCTGCGCACAGGACTCGAAAGCCTGGTTCAGTACTTGAACGGCATGCTGTCATTCGCATTCCACCTGCCCGCCATTCTGCTCTGGTGCACGACGATCCTCGTGGGCATGGCAGTCGGGTGGCGTTTGCTCCGATGGGCACTGCGCCTCACCTTCAGCTCCAAACCTGTGAACACTATTTAGGCTGGCGCCCATTGCCGGGGTGCCCCACTCTATTCGCGCAGCCAATAGGGTGGGGTGAGACGAACGTTCGTATCACCCTCGACTGATTGTCCAGTTCAAGGTACCGACATGGGGCTACTCGAGATCGAATCGGAATGGACAGCACGCTAGCGTGAGAGCAAAATCACTGGCAGTCGGGAACGGATATTTCTCTGTTCCATCGATTAACTCATGTGAGATGGAAGCGATGGCGGAAGAGTCGAGAAGTGGAATTCCAAATCAAATTCCTGGGAGCCAGACCAACAATGAAAACATTGATACTCTTTGGTATTTTGGCCGTCGCCATGCTTTCTGGACCAGCGTTTAGTTGTCTTGCTGCAGATCAGAAAGCGTCGGAACCATTTACTATTCGCGACGAACAAACCGCAATTCAGTTTGCTCAAGTTGTCATTCGCAGCGAATTTGGAAATTCGGAGTTCCGGGCATTGAAGAGGTACGAAGCCCGGCGAGATGACGATGAGTGGATCGTTCGGGGCTTTCGGACTAAGAAGATACCGAAGACCACTCATGGGGGTGTTGCCGTTGTACGGCTGAAAAGCAATGGGTGCGTAGTCAGCGTCGGGTATGACATTTAGAACAACAGACGATCACGTTCTCCCGGCAAAGAACGTGACTCTGAAACCGGACTCGACTACTTCGGGGCCAGATACTACGGAAGTAATATCGGGAGGTATCTATCTGCTGATTGGGCCGAAAAGCCTGAGCCGGTACCCTTCGCCGAATTCAATAACCCTCAAACCCTCAACTTATATCAGTACGTGGGAAACAACCCAGTTGCGCGGGCAGACGCAGACGGACATTGCTGGCCGGTTTGTACGTCTGTGATTGGTGGCGCGATAGGCGGTGCTGTTGGTGCAGGCGTTAGTTTCTATTCTCAATGGAAAAGCAATGGACACAGCATAGCCAAAATTGACACCGAAAAAGTCGCTTCAGCCGCCCTTGGAGGGGCAGGGTCGGGAGCTCTAGCGGGGGCAACGCTTGGTACATCACTCATTGGCAATGCCTTGAAGGGGGGAGCAGCAAACGTCGTAGGCGGTATGGTACAGCGAGCTACCAGCGGAGATCCGAACCATCACGCCATGGACGGCAAGCAGATCAGCAAGGACGCAGTCGCAGGTGCAGTCAGTGGTGCCGTCGGTACTGCGGTGGCCAAGGCATTGGTTTCATCTACGGTTGTGACGCCTGCTGGACAAAACACTGTACAGAATCTCAGTAATCCGAGTGCATACGATGCTGTTAAGACTACGACTGGACTTCGACCGGTGGCTGAGGTGCAGATCAAGATAAATACCGCCGCGACCGCAGCCGGTAACGCAGCTTCACAGTCAACGTCCGCAATTCAAAACAAGCAGAAGGAGAAGAAGGATGGAAACTAAGAAACTCCTTCTATTATTCGTGCTAGCCGTCATCGCAGTCGTATGTTGGGCGGCAGGAAACGAGCTATTGTCTCCAGATTCGCGACTCCTGGCCGCGACTAACACGGTTGCCTATCCGGCATCGATTATCCTCGGTGCCGGAGCACTAGCGGGTCTGGGAACGCGGCTGGCAAGCCTGCGAACTTCTCAAGGGCATGTCTCTCTAGCGAAAACAGGAGTCGCATTCGCTGGACTACTCACAATCGTGCTGGTGTTTCAGAGGTGCGGAGGCACACTTGCTCACAACCTCTCTCTGTATTTCTTGATAACTTTGGCATTGAGCTACGTGTTTCTGGTGCTACTACGAAGCCGAGCGGCATGAGCGGATACTCGTACGACGTTCCGCTGTGTTGCGTGTCACAGTTCACCGGCAAAGAACGTGATGCCGAAACCGGCCTCGACTACTCCGGGGCCAGATACTACGGGTCAAACGTGGGGAGGTTCGTCAGTCCTGATGAGTTTGCAGGCGGACCGGTCAGCGTGTTCGGCGGCGATCCCACGCCGCCCGGGCCCCTTCCATACGCGGACATCGGCAATCCTCAATCACTGAACAAATATGCCTACGGTTACAACAACCCTTTGAAGTTCATTGATCCTGATGGTCATTCCTCACTTGTTTTCGACGGTGAAGAGAAGACAATCACTCTGTACGACAAAGACAACAAGCAAGTGGGTCACTGGGACGCTGCCAACAACGTCGACAGTCACTCGGGCCTAAAGAACGGATTGCCGGATGGAACCTATGACATGCAGGACACCAAAGCTCCACATACGCATGATGCTGCAAAAGACTCGAAAGATGGCGAGTACGGCACGGTTGGCATATTCCGGGTGAAGGACTTCAGTGGTCCAGACAAGGATGCGAAAGGGAATCTCAACAAGCATCAGGGTGTCGGCGTACATGCAGGCCGAGAAAACAAGCCGGATGGGCTGAAACGAAAGGGTCCGGAGCATGCAACCCAGGGATGTATACGGATGACAGAAGACGCAATGAAGCAGATTAAAACCACAGCCAAAGACGACCCCCTGACATATACCGTTGTAGTGAACAACAGAACGCTAAAAAAGAATGAGGAGGTGAAACCTTGATGCGCGTCGTAGTACGAAGAAAATACGTTCTGATGATTGTAGCCCTTTGCGTCGTTCTTTCCCCAGCGCGATTGGCGGGGGATCATGCTCCTCAGCAGATGGCCGGGAGAGCTCCAACTAGCTGCGCCGGAATAAGGCTCGGCCGCGATACGTTTGACCGGCTGCGAGCGCGATTTGGTGAACCTAAATCTACCCGAAAGGAACTTGCAAAGGGCTACTCAGATCGAGGGAACATTGATTACGAATGGTTGGTCGGAGACACAAAGGTATCAGCCGGTTCGTATTTCGTCGACAGAGAAGAGTCGCCAGTTTATTCCGTAACGGTTTCAGGCAAGCGTTCTGGAGAAACCGGGACTTGCGTGCTGGTCCTCGGTTCCAACGGTACAAGCGCCTCAAGGAAATTCGGCCGTGCGATGCGTGTCGTATCTCGTTACCCGAACGGGCGAACATCATCATTCGAGGTAGAGTGGTCTGACGGTACGACGCTCCGTGGCACGATCGATGACGATCGCAGAATCATGCAACTAACGTTGACTTCGGCGATCGAGTGATTTCGAGGTACAGGTACGACGTCTCACCGCGTTATACGTACCAGTTCACCGGCAAAGAACGTGACTCTGAAACCGGACTCGACTACTTCGGGGCCCGATACTACGGAAACACAGTGGGACGGTGGACGAGCCCTGACTGGGCCGAGACTCCAAAAACAGTGCCGTACTTGGACCAGAGTGATCCGAGAACTCTTAATTTGTATTCATATGTCCGGAACAACCCCGTCTGGTTGCCGGATATAGACAGGCATGAAGATGGGCTTATAAAAGATTTCCTGAATGTAGTTGAAGTTGAAGTTGACGCTGGCGTAGGTGTGAAAGCTTCAGCACAAGCCGGAACGGTGGAGTACAAGGTCGAAGCTCTGCGAGTTGGAGTAGAACTGAAGTCAGGACTCGGAGGAGGTAACGCAGAGGCAAAGGATGTTGCGAAGCTTTTTGAATTCGGAGCTCAATCGGGACCGGTGGAAGGCAAGATCAAGGCAGGAGCTGAACTATCAACCGTTGACGGTGCGAAGGTTGAGGCAAGCGCTAACGGTCGGATCGGTCCGGTCCAAGGGTCGGTCAGTATTAACCACGACGGAAATGTGGACAAGAGCCTGACGCTCGCTGGGAACAAAGACGTAAAAGTCGGAGCGACTCTCCAGGGAATGATTGGGATTGGAGTCAAAATCAACTTCAGTCAGCTCGGAAGGGCTTTAAGTAGCACCAGAGAGAGTTTGAATCTATTTGGCCAATATCTTGTTCAAGAAATGCAGAAATCTGTACCAGATAGGGATTTATTGTGAATAAGAGCGTGATTAGGTCAGCCAAGACACTGCTTATCGCTGTGGGAACTCTTCTCTGCGTTGTGGCAATTCTTGCGGTGACGAAAATCAGATATGAACGCAAGGAAGCGCTCCACGCCTTTGAGTCTTACATGCATGCAGTCACCATTGGAGACAACCACCTAGCGTATTCCTTGGCAGGTTCAGATTTCAAGGCGGCTGTACCCTTTGAAGATTACCTTCGGATAATGGAATCGCTAACCGACCACTATGGGATGCTTAAGTCCTTTGAAATCGAGGGATACTCTGTAAAAACTGAAGGTTCACTGAACAACTGGTCAGCTACATATACGACAAGTGTCGTTTTCCAAAAGGGAAGTTCGATTTTCACTTTCGAGTTCCACAAAGACAACGGGATTTGGAAGTTGTATGGATTCAAAGAGCTCTAGCCCTCCGTCCTCCGGACTGGTGGCCCACGTAACGGACCAGTTACACAGCTTACGTGCCCCACCTTCACGTCCCGCTGTTTGGGACGTTAAGGGCCTGCCCTGAGCGAAGCCGAAGGGTGGGAGACCACCGCACTCCCTTCCCGGTGGGTTCTTCGACGCCTGACCGGTGACACCAATGACCGGGACTACCGCCGGCGTTCACACCGAACTCTTTCCCATTCAACTCTCTGTGCCTCTGCGTCTCTGTGGTTATCTTTTTTGTTCTGTTTCGGCACTGCCTGCTCCGGAGCGTGTCAAGGGGGTCACCGCGCCCTTTTCCCCGCAACATCTTGAAAACACTCGCAAAATAAATTTCAGAACCTTGGCATGATGCCCCCGCCCAAATTGCTATTCTGAAAATGTAGGTAATGAATTGCCGACTGAGAGCCAATAGCTAATAGCTATAAGCAGTGAGCAGAACACAACATCTTGTACCCACAGCTAAGTTCTTTGTTATCAAATTGATAATGTAACTAGCTGCAAAATCAGTGACTTATAAGTGCTTTGTTTTCATAGTCCGTCGTGCAAGTGCTTTGTTTTGTGACCTGGGAGGGGGTGGGGGGTACCTGACGGGGAACTTTGGCCGAATACAACATCTTGTGGTCAGACGAAAGCCGTTGCCGTAACGGGTTCTCAGATCACCCGATTACAAATTGCCCGATTCTCGATTCTGGGTGTTCGCCACTGCATGCGCAACGAAGTCCAGGGTTGCCGCCTTCTGTGCCGCCAGCGCTTCCTTCCCCAGCGGATTGGGTTGGTCCATCGCCAGCGCAAACGGAATCGTGTTGAAGTAGTTCACGATCGATCCAACCATGCACACCAGGAATCCCGGCACGTCCATCTGCCGGAACTCACCCGACGCGATGCCGGTCTCCACCGTCTCGATCAGTTTGGCCCAGATCGGGACGAAGTAGTTCTGGGCAAAGCGCCTCAGGTGCGGAGACTTCTTCCGGCCCGACCGCATGAACTCGTACTGGATCAGCCGCGGTAGATGCGCCGACCGCGCCACGTAATCGAAGTGCGCCTCCACGTAGCGGGCCAATTTCTCCCGCGGAGGCCTCTCACCCGCCAGCGACTCCAGCAGGGTGTCCCGGAGCCCCTCCAGGATCGAGTCCATCACCGCCCCGTAGAGAGATTCCTTGCTCCGGAAGTAGTAGTAGAGGAGCGCCTTATTCACCCCCGCCGCCCGGGCGATTGCATCCGTCCGCGCCCCGGCCACCCCCTCCGTGGCAAACTCCTCCAGCGCCGCCTTCAAAATCACAGCGCGCGTCTTCGCCGGGTCCCCCCGGCCCTTTGTCCTTGCGATTTTTTCGCCGGCCTTCGTCACTTTTAATTAACCAGTTGGTTTATACGCCCGGACCAACTTCGCCGCAAGCTGCTGCAGCAGCAGGAGCTTTGGAATTTCGTGGTCTCACCTAAGGTTGTTGGAGTACAAATAAAGATTGCCCCTTAGTCCTCTAGTTCGACCGTAAGATGCCTCACACTGCTGACATTTTCCTGCTGGAACTCTTTGCCATCTTTGTTTGGGCGAAGGTCTTTGGTGAGATCTTTGAGCAGATCTCACTTCCCGGAGTTCTGGGCGAAATCCTCGCCGGAGTCATACTCGGTCCGCATCTCGCCGGACTTGTCCAGCCCAGCGAAACCGTCGTCTCCATCGCCGAAATCGGCGCCATTTTCCTGCTCTTTACCGTCGGACTCGAGACGCGCCCATCCGACCTTATTAAGGTCGGCCGCGAAGCCCTCAACGTAGCCCTTGCCGGAATCGCCGTCCCCTTCGTCCTCGGCTTCGGATACCTCGCCGCCATTGGCGAACCGCGACACGAAGCCGTATTCGTCGCTGCCGCTATGGTCGCCACCAGCGTCGGAATCACCGCCCGCGTCATGAGCGACATGCACGTCCTGCACACGCATGTTGCCCGCATCATCCTCGGCGCGGCCGTGTTCGACGACATCCTTGGCATGGTCTTGCTGACCATCGTCACCGGCATGGCCACAGGCGCGGAATTCCAGTGGCTGCACATCATCGTGCTGGTCGCGGAGTCTATCGGCTTCGCGATCTTCATGATCTTCATCGGCCCCCGCATCGTGCGCCGCATGCGTCCCGGCCTGCAGCGGATGAGCACCCACGACGCGCCGCTGATCCTCGCCTTGGCCATCTGCCTCGGCCTGTCGGTGCTCTCCACCAAGATCGGCATGGCCGCTATCATCGGCGCCTTCTTCGCCGGTTTGGTGTTCGCCGATTACGACCACGAATGGAAGATCAGCCCGCGCGCCCACGGCATCAACGAGTTCCTTGCCCCCTTCTTCTTCTTCGTCATGGGCTCGCGGTTGGATGTGAACCTGTTCACCAGGGAAGTGCTGATCATCGCGGTGGTCATCTCATTCCTGGCATTGGTCTCCAAGGTTGTGGGTTGTGGACTGCCAATCCTGAGGCGAAACGGCTGGAGGCAAGCCCTCCAGGTTGGTGTCGGCATGACGCCCCGCGGCGAGGTCGCCCTCATCGTTGCACTGATTGGGTTGCAGATGAACGTTATCTCCCAGCAGGCCTACGCGGTGGTCATCTTTATGACCGCCGTAACCACGATTGTGGCCCCTGTGGCGCTCCGGTACCTGTTCCGGGACGCCGGAACGGTCATTCCCAGCGAAATGGAGGAGGAAGTCAGCCGCAGTCCGCTGGGATAAAGGGGTAAGTTGTTGGCTGGCAATCGATTTTCCGGAAACCTTTTCCCGCAGCTAGCGTCCAAAGATTATGCCTGGCAGGGTAGCCGGTGAAATCCGGCTATAATGTAGCAACAGTTTGCCCGGCAGGCCTGGTCATCAGTAGCTCATGTCTAAGACTCTCAAAGCGGTACTCCTTCTCTCTTCCGTAGCAGTTGTGGCTTTCATCGTAATCGGCGGGCTTCGCGTCAGCGCTGCGTCCAATGACGGCGCTTACCGCCAGCTTGGCGTGTTCAGCGAAGTTCTTTCGCGTATCCGGACGGAGTACGTGGAAGAGCCAAACATTCCGCAGGTGACCGATGGCGCGCTGCACGGATTGCTGGAGTCTCTCGATGCCAATTCCAGCTACCTGACGCCAGAGGAATACAAGAAGCTCAAGGAACGCCAGAACGAGGGCAAGGGCAACATCGGCGCCACGATCTCGAAACGCTTCGGCTATGCGGCTGTCGTTTCCGTGCTGCCCGGAAGCGCCGCGGCGAAGTCGGGCGTAGAGACCGGAGACATCATTGAAGCAATCGAGGGCCGCAGTACCCGCGAGATGTCTCTGGCGGAGATCCAGGGGCTGCTAGCCGGACAGGTGGGATCGAACCTCAATGTTTCGATCGTGCGTGCTCGTCGCGCCGAGCCGTTGAAGGTCACTATCACTCGCGACCTAGTGAAGTATCCACCGGCAAGCGAGAAGATGCTGCAGGAGAACATCGGATACATCAAGGTCGACGCGCTTCCTAAAGGCGAATCGCAGCAGATTGCGGAAAAGATCAAGGGAGCGACTTCGCAGGGCGCGAAGAAACTGATTCTCGATCTGCGGGATACGTCCGACGGCGACATGAACGAGGGCATCGCAGCGGCGAACCTGTTCCTCGATCATGGAACCATCACCTACCTGCAGGGGCAGAAGTATCCGCGTGAAACGTTCACAGCCGATCCGAAGAAAGCCATCACCACGTTACCGGTAGTTGTGCTGGTGAACCGTGGGACGGGTGGCCCAGCGGAAGTGGTCGCCGCGGCGCTCCTGGAAAATGCACGCGCCGATGTGGTTGGCGACAAGACATTCGGAATCGGATCGATTCAGAAGGTAATCAATGTTCCTGACGGATCGGCGCTGATCCTGTCGATCGCAAAGTACTACACGCCGAATGGCAAAGCGATTCAGGATACCGCGGTGACGCCGAACATTACCGTCGCGGAGAACGACGACGACTTCGTGCTCCCCGATGAGGACGCACCGGAATCGACTCCGGAACCTGAACAGAAGAAGGTTCGCACTCTGGAGAACGACCAGCAATTGCAGCGGGCGATCCAGGTTCTTCAAAACAAAGAGAAGAAAGCCGCCTGATATAAGCAGTTCACTTGAGATCGCGGGCCAAGTGCCCGCGATTTTGCTTTTTACCTAGAAGGAACGCCTCGCCGCCATGCCGTCTACAGCGTGCTATTCTGAACCTGCTCTGAGCCAGTTTCCAGAGAGACGATGTCGATCCTAGCAGCAGAACCACCTCCGCCGATGGTCATCCGACGCCGGCGTTGGCTCAGCGTTCTCGCATTTTCCATCCTGGTGATTGCGGCAGCGGTAGTCGGCGCTACGGCGGGCGTGTTGCTGGTCTACACCACCGACTTGCCGGAAGTGTCGGAACTGGAACGGTACCGTCCGAGTTCGGTTACAGAACTTTACGACGATCAGGGCAAAGTCATTGGATCGTTCGCGCTGCAACGGCGCGTGGTCGTGAGCTACGACGACTTTCCGAAGGTCCTGCGCGAAGCCATTCTCTCGATTGAAGACAAAGACTTTTATCGTCACTGGGGCATCAACCTGTGGCGCGGCATTGGTGCTGCGTACTACGACCTGACAGCGGGAGCGCGAGTGCAAGGGGCGTCGACAATCACCATGCAGTTGGCGCGCAACTTGTACCTTTCGCCGGAGCGCAGTTTCCACCGAAAGCTGAACGAGATTCTGCTGTCGATGCAGATCGAGCGGCGTTTTACGAAAGCGCAGATCTTTACCCTCTATGCCAACCAGATCTTTCTTGGTCACGGCGTTTACGGCTTCGAGGCCGGTGCACAGTACTACTTCAGCAAGCACGCTAAGGATCTGACGCTCGAGGAGGCGGCATTACTCGCAGGCCTTCCCAAAGGGCCCAGCGCATTTTCGCCGATTAACAATCCCGAGCGCGCACTGCGGCGTCGCAACCTGGTGATCAACGCCATGCTGGAAGATGGGAAGATCACCGCCGCGGAAGCTGCCCGCGCGAAGAATTCTCCGGTGCGACTGCGCATCCAGAGCGATCCAAATTGGCTGGCACCGTATTTCGTGGAGGAGATTCGCCGCTACCTCGAACGCAAGTACGGTACTGACGAAGTACACGAGCGAGGTCTGCGGGTGTACACGTCACTGAATACCGGCTTGCAGATGGCAGCGAACCAGGCGGTGCTCGATGCGCTCGCAGCTTACGAGCGGCGTCACGGGTGGAAGGGCGTTCTTCCCAATGCAATTGCAGAGGGAGTTGATCTGGCGAAGTACGACCATCCGGATTGGGACAAACCAATCCGCGTCGGCACTTACGTACATGGCTTGGTGACAGACGTTGCTCCGGACCAGGTTCACGTGCGTTTCGGGGTATACACCTCGACGCTGACGCTTGCGGACATGGCATGGACGAAGCGCAAGGGTTACGAGGAGATCCTGTCGAAAGGCGACGTGGTGTATCTAAAGGTGACGTCGCTCTCATCGGAGGGGCAGGCGAAGGCGACACTGGAACAAGATTCCGGAGCGCAAGGAGCGCTGCTGGCACTGGACAACGCAACCGGTGACGTAAAGGCGCTCGTGGGAGGACGCAACTTCGATCTGTCGAAGTTCAACCGTGCTACGCAGGCGTATCGTCAGGTCGGATCGTCGTTTAAGCCGTTTGTTTACGCGGCTGCCGTCGAACAGGACGGAGCGACTCCCGACGACGTCATCCTGGATGCGCCGGTGACATTCGCGACCGCGTCGGGCGCGTGGTCACCGAGAAACTACGACGGCAAGTTCGAAGGCAACATTACATTGCGGCGGGCGCTAGCGCAGTCACGCAACGTTCCGGCGGTAAAAACTGCCGCGAAGGTCGGCATCAAGACTGTCATCGATTACGCACGCAAGTTCGGTATCACATCACAGATTCCGCCGGTGTTGCCGGTTGCGCTCGGATCAGCCGACCTGACGCTGACGGAGCAGGTGAGCGCGTTCACGGCATTTCCCAACGATGGTGTCCGCGTAGTACCCCGCTACATCCGCAAGGTTGAAGACTATAACGGGCGCGTGCTGGAACAGAATTACCCCGAAGCGAAAGATGTGATTTCGGTGAATACTGCTCGCACACTAACCGCAATGTTGCGCGAAGTGGTACTACATGGGACCGGATTCCAGGCTTCGAAGCTCAACCATCCACTGGCGGGGAAGACGGGAACGACAAACGATTACACCGACGCATGGTTCGTAGGGTTTTCTCCGTCGATCACCTGCGGGGTGTGGATCGGGTTCGACGAAAAGAGATCGCTTGGCGAAAAAGAGACTGGCGCACAGGCAGCTTTGCCGGCGTGGGTCGAATTCATGAAAGTGGCTATCCAAGGTCATGAGAACGAGCAGTTCCCGGAGGCGCCGAAGCCCGAGAAAGCTGCCAACCCAGTGGCGCGCAAAGTGGATACTCCAGACTTCCGTCCGGGTGACGGCGAAGCGCACTAAGCACCAGCCGTTTCCCTCAGTTTCGTGCAAACAATGCTTCCCAACCCTCTCGCGGCATCAGCGGTTTGCTTGCGACCTGGAGATTCGTTTCCACATGGCGTTTGCTGCCCATCCCGACAAGTGACGTAGTCAGGTTGGTAGCGGAGCGCGCGAACTGGATCGCGGCTTCGGAGTCGGTGTCAGAGCCAAGAATTTGCTTCAACTGCTCCGGTAATCCCGAGGTGAGATTTCCCTGATGCAGCGTCCCGCTGCCGACAACTGCTACTCCGAACTCTGGAGCGTGCGTCAGCAAGGATGCGTTGGCGCCGTCACGCGACTGGTTTGCGTAAGCATAGGCCTCAAGCATTGCCAGGTTGAAAGGCAACTGCACGAAGCGGAAGTGATGGTCCTTGCCAGCCACCTGCGTCGCGATTTGTACGAAGTGCTCGACGGAGAGATGCGAGCGATCAGCCGGATTGGCACGAAAGCCGTTCCAGGTAGCGGCGCCATAGTAGCGGATGCGATTGTCGGAGACAGCGCGCTCGAGCATTTCGAAAGCCGTACGAAGGCGCGAGTAGAACAGCTCGCGCGACACGTGGCTGAGTTGTGATTCAGGGTTGTGGACGTAAAAGACATCGAGAGTCTGCAGGCCGAGGTTGCGGCGACTGCGCTCGATCTGGTCGGAAAGGTAGCGCGGATTCATGCAGTGAGATCCGCCGACGATTTCCCCGGCGGGCGCGAGGCCGCTCTCGATGTATTCGCGCCGCAAGTAGGAGACGGCGTCGCGGGGCATGTCGGTGTCAAAGGGCAGATAGCCGGCCTTCGTGCAGACGAGCACTTCATCCCGCGAAACGGTTCCGGCGGCGACCGCCTGGCGAAGGGCTTCTCCGAGATTTCTCTCGGAGCGCTGATGACGGTAATTGATGGCAGTGTCTAGTACGTTGATGCCGGATCCTATCGCCGCGAGTAGAGCTGCTGTGTAGGCAACATCGGCTTCGGCCGTGGGATCACCGAGATAGGTTCCGATGCCGATCGAGGAGAGCCAAAGATCTCCGGCCGCTGGGACACCGGGAGCATGTCGGTAAAAGCCCGCGTTGGCGAGATCTGTGAATCGGGAGCGAAAACGAGAGGTGCCTTCGGGCGTAGCGAAGCCGGCGATCATCCGGTTAGTGTAGCAATGCAGCAGCGGGATCTGAGAATCCGGAACTGCACCGCGCGCGAGTCGGCAAACTTTGGCTGTGGCTGCGCATCTCTCCTTGCGTAGGGTAAAGCTTGTCTGAGGTGGGCAGTCCTCTTTGCGACACGAGGCCGCTCCTCGGCAATCCCCAAGTCCAAGGAGGCAGTATGAAGTCGTTCTTGATGGGTCTGGGCATCGGCGTTGGCCTGGGTGTGCTGTTCGCTCCGATGAGCGGCGAGGAAACGCGCAGCCGTCTTTCGGAAACTGCGAGTGATCTGGCCGATTCGGCCCGCGACACGGTGGAACAGGGCCGCGACCGTATGCAGCGTGGCGTCAGCGCCATTCGTAGCGCAACGGATCGCATGACCGGCAGCAGCATCGGCGAAACGCGTCCGACGGGAACGGAAACGTCGACGTTGTAATAAAAGCGGTTCAGCAGAACAAACGTGGCAGCCGAAATGGCTGCCATTTTGTTTTGGCCCGACGAGGTTGCTACTTCTGCAGCGGGCGGAGGAAGTCTTCCGAAGACATCGGAGGAACCAGGCGCTGGAGTTTTTCGAGAACAGCACGCTTGTCGCCTTCGTTCTTTGCGGCTTTGTAGTGCCGGCGCAGTGTACTGATTTTGCGGGCGCGCGCCCAGCGACGCCGGATTTCGCTCTTACGGGTGGGTGTGGTCATACAGTCTCCTGTCGAAATGAGTACGTGAATAGATTCAGGCATTCCTCGCATTCCGGTCAACCATGCTGTCACACGGGTCCAAAGTGACAGGATTTTGTGTTACCTGAGTACCCCAGATTACCTCTGTACTGTTGTGAGTTGAATGATGTAACTCCATTATGAGTTGGCGCATCAGATGAGGTGCGAGAACAAAGATGAACACCGCGATTTCAGCAGCGATACAGCAGATGGCGAGCCGGGTGGCCTTGGTAGGCCACGGCGCACGGACTGCATGGACGCTGGCGAGCGCGGTGATTGCGGTAGTAGCGGGAATTTCGACTTTGAACATGGCTGTCGCCGATATCGGCATGGCGACGCTGAACGAGATCGCCTCCCCCTGGGTACAACAGATCGCCCGGCTAACACGCCAGGCTTAGAACGGGGTTGGGGCGTCGGAAGTATCGATGGCGCTCAGGGCACGGATGAAACCGTGCCCTTTAATTTTGCGGGAATTTTGGGAGTTCCAATCCGGGAATCGGGTAAGTCCTACCTTTTCAACTGCTTACATTTGATCACAGGTTTTTGAATTTTCGTCCCAGAGCGGCGGGTCCTATAATTGCTCACCCTTCGACTGCCAGCCCGTCTAAGTCGTTGCAAGCCAGAGAGCTAGTGGCTCTGGCGAGCGGCCCGAATCCAGCAGAGGGAACGACAGAAGACAGGTGAACGCAAGATGCCGGCCGAGTCAATGACATGGTCGTTTGCGGTTGGCGGCGCGAAGAGAATGGAGCGCAGTGATGCGGCTTCACCAAGTCGGGGGCGAATGGCAGGGCAGACACAAGGTCGCGTAGACGACACGAACCTGATCCGAGAGGCGCAGAAGGGAAACCATCGCGCATTCGAGGAATTGATCCGGCAATACGACTCGGCAGTGTTGCGACTGGCGTTGCACCTGACGGGATCGCCGGATGACGCCCAGGACATATACCAGGAAGCGTTCCTGAAGGCTTACAAGAGCGTCGGCAATTTCCGGTTCGAGTGTTCGTTCTACACGTGGCTATACAGGATTGTTACGAATCTTTGTCTCGACCACCTGCGCAAGAGGCAGGTGCGCAAGGAGGATTCGGCAATTGTGAGCGACGGCGATGGCGAGGAGTACAGCCTGCTGGACCAGGTATCCGACGATCGCGCCGCACACAATCCCGAGCACGACCTGATGCGCAAAGAGCTGGGACGCAAGATCGGGAAGGCGCTCACAAGACTGACCGAAAGAGAGCGCATGGTTTTTGAGTTGAAGCACTACCAGGGATTAAAGCTGCGAACCATCGGCGAGATGTTGAGCACGACGGAAGAGACAGCGAAGAACACGTTGTTCCGGGCCACGCAAAAGCTGCGGCTCGCTCTGGCGGAGATGAGGTAGGGAAGTATGAACTGTCAATGGGTCAAAGAAAACACGTTCCTGTACGCCTATGACGAACTAAGCGACGATTTGCGCTTCGAGTTCGAGCAGCATGTGAACCGCTGCGCCGATTGCGCGAACGAAGTGAAGGCGCTGAACGGCTTGCGAGCTGCCATGGATGCGGCACCGGTGCTGGAGCCTTCGGCGAGCTTGCTGGCGTCCGCACGTATGCGTCTGCAGGAACAGTTGGAAATCGCAGAGCAGGAGCGCGGATGGAAGCGCTGGTTCTATGACCCGTTTGCGATGCTGGGCCAGATGAAGTTTTCGCCGGCACTGGCGGCGGTGATCCTGATGGTCGGGTTTGTCGGCGGCGGAGCAGTCACGTGGAAGATGGCGCACAGGCCGGGAGTTGGCGGTGGTGGCGTTAATGCTCCGGTGCAGGAACAGCCGACCGCGATGTCGATTGCGGGCATTCGTGAAATCCAGCAGGATCCGACGACTAACAAAGTTTCCATCAAGTACGACACGCTTCAGCCGCAGACCGTGGAAGGCAACATCAACGATCAGCGAATCCAGCAACTGCTTCTCTACGCCGCACGGAATAACAACAACTCGGGTATCCGGCTGAACTCGATCAGCGCGCTGACGCAGCAGCCGGAGGACAGCAAGATTCGCGAGGCGTTGATTGCATCGCTGCGGTTTGATTCGAATCCAGGCGTTCGTTTGAAGACGTTGGAAGCACTGGGACCGTATGTGAAGGACGACCAGGTGATCCGCAACGCGATGGTGGAAGCGTTGCTGCACGACACGAATCCAGGGGTTCGCTCGCTGGCGCTCCAGATGTTGCAGCCGGTGAAGGGCGACAGCACGGTACGGATGACGTTGCAGTTCTTGTCGGAGAAAGACAAAGACCAGGCGATACGGCGGCAGTCGCGGGCGATGTTGGCAACTTTGCCGCAAATTTATTGATACGGGACAGCCATTTTAGAGTAGGCCGACTCGGGGCGAGTCAGGAGAAACGAAGTTGAAACGCAGACTACAAATCGCGACGGTGTTGGTGATGGCGGTGATGATCACCCTGCCCATGCTGGCGCAAAACTCGCGGGTGTACCGCGAAGGCAATGCGTGGGTGGAGGAGATCACCGGTACATTGCCGCATGCAAGGAATCTGAAAGTCGTCACTGAGCTTGGCTCGGTCAACGTCAACGGCGGGAGCGGGGCGGAAGTTCGATACACCATCAAGAAGCGCTCTTATGTGACATCGGAACAGGATGCTCGCCAGGCGTTCCAGCAGTTCCAGGTGTCGGCTTCGAAGCGCGCCGATTTCGCGGTATTCCAGGGGAGTGTTGAAGGTGGACGCGTCCGCAGGTTCAACGCTGAGTTCAGCCTCGTAGTTCCGCGTGACCTGGCGCTGGTGAAGTTGAGCAGCGACGGTGGGAGCATCAACGTTCGCGGGATCGGCGGGAGAGTGGAAGCTGAGACGGGCGGCGGATCGGTGCAACTGGACGACATCGGCGGATTCGCGATCGCTGAGACGGGCGGTGGTTCGATTGAAGTCGGCCGCTCGAATGGAGAGCTGAAGCTCACCACTGGCGGCGGCAATATCAAGGTCGTCTCCGCCAAGGGCCGCGTGGCGGCCAGTAGTGGCGGCGGAAAAGTATGGGTCGGTAAGGCTTCGGCGGTTGCGGTCGAGACCGGCGGCGGGTCAGTAGATGTGCAGAGCTGCAATGGTGAGACCAGCGTGGAAACCGGCGGCGGTACTATCGACCTGGGAACGATCAATGGTCCAGTAACGATGGAGACGGGCGGGGGATCGATTCGGTTAGCTGGCGCGACGGGGCCGGTCAAGGTAAGTACGGGCGGCGGAAACCTTGAGCTCTACAAGCTTATGCAGGGAGCGAAGGCTTCGACGGGAGCAGGTTCGATTACTGCCGAATTCTCAGGTACTCCGTCTAACGCACAGGGATATTCGTTGCTGGAAACTTCTGCGGGCGACGTGGTGGTCTACGTTTCTCCGCAGGCAAAGCTGAACGTAAAGGCCGTGATCCAGACGGCATTCGGACACAAGATTTCCTCGGACTTCCCCGAGTTAAAGGTCACCACCGAGGGCGGCGATTGGGGCCCAAAGACGGTGTACGCGGAAGGCGGCTTGAACGGCGGAGGACCGCTGCTCAAGGTGCGGACGACGATCGGAAATATCTACATCCGCAGAGCAAGACAGTAAGGGGCTACTTCAAATCAGGAACAAGGTCATGCGTAAAGCGAGCCTAATTTTCGTAACTGTTATCGTAATCTCGGCATTAGCGGTCGCCCAATCGACGCCGCCGACACCACCAACGCCGCCGACTGCGGCCACTCCCGAAGTGCCACAGACTCCGGATGTGAAGCCACCGAGAGCCCCTCGCGCGCCACGGGCACCCCGAGCGCCGAGAGCGCCACACAGTGTCAACCGGGGTTCGTATCTCGGTGTTGACACCAAAGACGTGACGCCTGAACGGACGGGCGCACTGAAGTTAAAGAGCGACAAGGGCGTCGAGATCGTGATGGTAGATTCCGACGCTCCGGCCGGAAAAGCAGGATTAAAGGAGCACGACGTCGTCCTGAGTTTCAACGGCAAGAGGGTTGAGGACGTGGTGCAACTCCGGCAGATGATCCGCGACACGGCCCCGGGAACGAAAGTGAGCCTGGGAATCAGCCGCGATGGCCAGCAGATGAACGTGCCCGTCGAACTGGCATCGAGAACCAGCATGTGGTCGGGCGAAATGATCCGGATTCCGAAGATCGACATTCCTCCGATGCCCGAGATCGAAGTTCCTTCCTTCGCGATGCTCCAGTATTCGCGCCGGAATGGGTTAATGGTCGAAAACCTGACGCGTCAACTGGGTGAATTCTTCGGAGCGAAAGAAGGCAAAGGCGTGCTGGTCCGTTCGGTGGAGAAGAACAGTCCAGCGGAATCGGCCGGCTTTAAAGCAGGAGATGTGATCATCCGCGTTGGCAGCGAACCGGTGGAGAATATGGCGGACTGGAACCAGATCATGCGCCAGCAGCAGGCAGGCAAGGTCCCAGTCACGGTGATTCGTGAGAAGCGCGAATCAACTTTCACACTAGCCATGCCGGAGCGTCGCGGCAATCGGTCTCTGAAAGACGGGTTCGATTTGGACGGGGATAACGTCGTCATTGCCGACCTGAATCCGCATTGGCGTGAAGACTGGGAAAAGGTCCGGACGGAGCTCAACAAGAAGCTGAACGACAAGAAGTTCCAGATGGAACTGCAGAAGGACCTGAGAAAGTCGCTGGAGAAGAGTCAGAAAGAGGTCCAGAAGCAGATGGAAGAGGCACGCAAGGCGATGAGTAAGGCGATGAAGGACCTGGAAGACCAGCGAATCACTATCGACTTCGACGACGACATTCACGACGACAAGAACTAACCTCCTGTCACTGTGACCAAGGCGCGCTCCCCCAGCGCGCCTTTTTGATTTCCTACCGAATGAATCGTTGAGGCATTCCATCAAGTAAACTGGGGCTTAGTGTCCCTGGGCGAACAACTCGACTTCACCTTTCAGCCGATGCGACGCATCTTTACCGTGCGTGACCTGGTCTCGGCGATCCGCACGCAGTTGGAGCGCGAGTATACCGACGTGTGGGTGGAGGGAGAGATTTCCAATTACCGCTCGGCAGAGTCGGGCCACCTGTATTTCACTCTGAAAGATGATGCCTCGCAGTTGCGGGTGGTGATCTGGCGTACGCAGGCCCGACTTCTTCGCTTCAAGCCGGAGAACGGATTGCAGGTGATCGCTCGCGGTCGCGTGACGGTCTACGATCAGCGCGGGGAACTTCAGCTTTCCGCCGATTACCTCGAGCCGAAAGGTGCGGGCGCACTGCAGATCGCGTTCGAGCAACTGAAGGCGAAACTCGCGGCGGAAGGACTCTTCGATCGCTCGAGAAAGAAAGCGATTCCGCGCCTTCCGAGAAGGATCGGCATTGTAACTTCCCCTCGCGGAGCCGCATTGCAGGACATGCTCAACATCCTGCGCCGTCGGCATGAAGATGTCGGTATATTGATTTACCCGGCGCAAGTGCAGGGAGATGCGGCAGCCCTGGAAGTTGCGACAGGTGTGAAGTACTTCAACCGGGCAAAGAACGTGGATGTCATTGTGCTGGCGCGGGGCGGAGGGTCGCTTGAAGATTTGATGGCCTTCAACGACGAAGGCCTGGCACGGACGATTGCCGCGTCGGAGATTCCGGTGATTTCCGCCGTCGGCCATGAGACCGACTTTACGATCGCAGACTTTGTTGCCGACATGCGCGCGCCAACTCCTTCAGCGGCTGCGGAGTTGGTGATTGAATCGAAACGCCTGCTGGAAGAGCAGGTCGCGACACTTAGGCGAAGGCTGGCGCGAGGTGCGCAATATCAACTGCAGCAGCTTCGACTGCGACTGACGCAACTGGCTCAACACGGGGCGTTTGCCAGTATGCGCGAGGCGATTCGCCGGCGCGATCAGCGGGTGGATGAGCTTAGGTATCGCCTGGCCCAGGCAGAGAGAAAGTTGATTCTTGCCCGGATGCGGCGCCTCGATGTGGCATCCACGCGTCTGCGCCATCTGGACCTGCGTCTGCGGCTGAACTACTTCCATAAGCAACTCGATACGCATGCGTCGGGAATGACGTCAGCGGTGCGCAACCTGCTGGCTCGCCGGAGGGCGACACTGGAGCATTTGACTGCGCAACTGAAGGCGCTTTCTCCTACGAACATCCTGGAGCGTGGCTATGCTTTGGTCTTCGATGCCGAAGGCAAGCTGGTGAAGAATGCCGCGCAGGTCCAACCCGGACAGGACATCAGCGCACAGGTCGCAGACGGGAAGATCACTGCAACGGTGAAGCGGACCGAAAACTAATCGGCCGTTGGATGAGGTCCCGTGAATTCAGAGCAGCATGGCTTCTCTGCTGGAGTGAATTCCATAAACTCGATCCGAACATCATCTGGATCCCAAACATTGAGCTGACGTTTGCCGTCGCGTCCAAGTTGCGTATGCTCGGCTTTTGTCGGCTCCCATCCTGATTTTGCGAGACCCTTGGCTGCATCATTGATGTCGGCGATGCCGAGCGAGTAATGATTCATGATGCCCAGCAAGTGGTGATCGGCGTTGGGTTTTACATCCAACATGTACTCCATCCAGTCGGTGCCCTCCGGAACCTGGGACGAAACCCAAATCGGATGGTCCTCGGTCCATCCGCCGTACCAGTAAGGACGGAAGCCGAGGATCTCGCGGTAGAGGCGGTCCATTACTCCACGGTCGTTGACGACAAAGCCAACGTGAATCATGCGATGGGAGATGTCGCCCCGTTTGTCACTGAGCTTGCCCGGCTGCAGAAACACAACACGGTGCCCTTCGGCATCCGTGATCTCGAACTCCTGGCTTCCGTCGGAGTTCTTCTGCACAGTCTTCGGAACACTGATCTTCTTCACCTCGAGATAGCGGCGAAGTCCTTCTGCATCGGCGGTCTTGAAGCCGATGACTTCCATGCCATTGTTGCGGCCGTCAGCCTTGATGACCTGAACGTACTGGTCTTTGCCGACCTGGTATTGACGGCAGTCCTTGATCACGCAGGGAACTTCAGGAAGGCGAAGCCGTTCGGTATAGAACTTGTGCGATGCGTTTACGTCTTTGGCGAGGATGCGAACAAGAGCAATGCCGGTGATGGCGGGACGCTTGAGTTCTTCCGCAAAACTAATGGTGCTTATGACCACGAGAAGAGCTGCGAGTAGTTTCATCCTCATGTCTCCTATGAAGGCCAGTCGAGCGTTCGGCGTTGGGCGCTGCTTTCGATGGCGAGCTCCATCGCACGCATCACGTTGAGAGCTTGCTCGGGCGTGACGGCGATTTTGGCTTTGCCGAGTATGGCGTCGCGAACATTTTCGTAGTAGCCGCGATAGTTCCCCGGAACCGTGGGGATGGTTTTGACTCCATCGGCGATGGTAAGTTTGCCCCACGAGGCTTCTGGTTCCGTGCCCCAACCTTGTTGCGTGGGGTGGCCGCCCGCTTTCATCGCGTCTTCCTGCGGATCGAGCCCGTACTTGGTGTATGTGCCGGTGGTACCGCAGATCCAGTAGCGCGGACCGGGCGCCGCGGTAACCGGAGAGGCACGCAGCAATGCGCGCAGCCGCGGATAATGAAAGGTGATGTCGAAAGCATCGTCAACAACGCTGCCATCCCGCTCTTTGCGGAGATCCGCAGTGATAGCTTGAGGCGTCCCGAAAAGCACGAGTGCCTGGTCGATGAGATGCGGCGCAAGATCGAAAAGCAGGCCCATACCGGGCACAGGCTTTTCGTGCCACGTGCCACGGAGATTCGGACGAAAGCGGTCGAAGTGCGTTTCGAAGATGACGATGCGCCCGAGTGAGCCGTCGGCGATGATCTTCTTCACTGTCTTGAAATCGCCATCCCAGCGGCGATTCTGGAAGACAGTGATGATGCGTTGCTGCTTCTTCGCAAGCGCAACCAGTTCTTCGGCTTCCTTCAGTGTGGGCGTGAAGGGCTTGTCGACGACGACATGGCGTCCGGCCTCGAGGCACTGGCACGCGATGGAATAGTGCGAGTCGTTGGGCGTGGCGACGACGACGAGTTGGATGTCTTTATCGGCGAGCAATTCGTCCACGGTTCGAACAAAATGGACAGAGCTGTAAGCAGGATCAGGCTCTCCGCTGCGACGCATGATAGCCGCGAGCTGAAATCCTTCCACGAGCTGAATGAATGGGGCGTGAAAGACTCTGCCCGCGAGTCCGAAACCGACGACACCAACCTTTATCATGAGCGCCTTCCTGCGCTGGCATTTTACAGGACACTGATCCTGCGCGGGTCCGGTTCCAACTGGTAGACTTTTCCGGTTGGCTACGAAGAAGAAAACTACTGCTGAAAGTGCCGCGCCCGCGGAAGCTGCAACTTACGTGGCGAAAGGCCCCGAAGACACTCAGAAACTCGGACGTGTGTTCCTGATCGACTCGTTTGGGTTGATCTTCCGGGCGTATCACGCGATGTCGAGACAGCGCTCCATGTCCACCAAGGCGGGTATTCCCACGAGCGCGAGCTATGTCTTCATCAACATGCTGCGCAAACTGCGGGAGGATTTTCATCCCGAGTACGTGGCAGCCGTGTTCGATACCTCCGGCCCGACGTTCCGCGATACGAAAGCGCAGGAAGTAACAGCGGTAAAGAAGTTCGACCTCAAGACCCAGACATTCCAGGAGATCGAGTACAAGGGCTACAAGGCAAACCGTTCGGAGATGCCAGCCGACTTGGCGCAGCAAATCCCATACATCCGGCGAGCGCTGGAGGCGTACCGGATTCCGATCCTGCAGATGGAAGGCTTCGAAGCAGATGACGTGATCGGGACGCTGGCGAAGAAGGCTGCGGACGAAGGCTTTCCCGTGTACGTGGTGTCGAGCGACAAAGACATGCTGCAACTGGTGAACGAGCGGGTCTGCGTCCTGAACCCGCCGAAGGACAACCTGATCTGCGATTCGCGGAAGGTGGAGGAAATCCTGGGCGTTCCGCCGGAGCGCGTGATCGACGTGATGGCGCTGCGCGGCGACTCCATCGACAACATTCCGGGAGCGCCGGGAATCGGCGACAAAGGTTCGGTGGATCTCATCCAGAAGTTCGGCTCACTGGACAACCTGCTCGAGCACGCGGAACAGGTGGAGAAGAAGACTTATCGAGAGTCGCTGCTGAATAACAAGGAGACCATTCAGTTCAGCCGCGAGATGGCCACCATCGACTGCAATGTTCCAATCGACTTTGACCCGGCGCCGATGAAGATAGGCGATCCGGATATGAACGTCCTTCGTGAACTCTTCACCGAGTTGGAGTTCACGTCGCTGCTGAAGGATATGGTGGCCGGCGTGGATGAGAGCCAGACCGAGTATGGCGAGGCGAAGTCGGCGGCAGATATTGAGAAAGTCATGAAGTCGCTGGGCAAAGATGGCGTGCTGGCCGTTGCACTCGATGTGCCCGCGCAATCTGAAGAGGAAGCGGAATCTGCGGAAGAAGGGCAGGAGCAACAGGGACAGTTGATGTTGTCGGCGGCGCCAGCGAGTTCGCCGAAGCTTCAGAAGGTAGCCATCTCAGCGGCGTCAGGTAAGGCAAGTGTGGTGTCGCTGGACGACAGCGATGCCGGCAAGGTGCTGAAGCGCTCGCTGGCTGATGCGAATGTCGAGAAGGCCGTCCACGATTACAAGTCGGCGATCCATGGGTTCGACGAGTGCGGGGTGAAGCTCGATGGTGTCCGCGACGAGACCATGCTGTATTCGTACCTGCTGGATCCGACGTATTCGAGCCACACGCTTCCGGAAGTGGCGCTACGGCGCTTCAACGTGAAGCTGAGCGGCGGGTTGGCGGAATCGGCCGACATTACGCAACGCCTGGCGAACCTATTGCGCGATGAGGTGGAAAGCAAAGGTCTACGCAAAGTTTACGACGATATCGACCTCCCGCTCGTTCCGGTGCTGGCGCGCATGGAACAGGCTGGCGTGAAGATCGACTGCGATGTCCTGCGAGACATGTCGGCTCGGCTCGACAAAGACTGCTACGCTGTTGCCGAGAAGATCTACGAGAAATCGGGGCAGCGGTTCAACATCAACTCGCCCAAGCAACTGGGCGACGTGCTGTTTAACAAAATGAACCTGCGGAAGCCAGTGAAGTATGGCAAGGGCAAGACGATTTCGACGGCCGTTGACGTCTTGCAGGAACTGGCGACCGAGCATGAGGTTCCGCGGCTGGTGCTGGAGTTCCGCCAGTTATCGAAGTTGAAATCTACTTACGTCGACGCACTGCCGCTGATGCTCAACCATTGCACGCAGCGTCTGCATACGACTTTCGATCAAACGAACACGGCGACCGGGCGATTGTCTTCGAAGAACCCGAATTTGCAGAACATCCCGATTCGCACCGAGCTTGGACGCGAGATTCGCGCAGCGTTCATCGCCGAGCCCGGACATGTGCTGCTGTCGGCTGACTACTCGCAGATCGAACTGAGGCTGCTGGCGCATTTCTCGGAAGATCCGCTACTGATCGAATCCTTCGCGAACAATGAAGATATTCATACCTCAACGGCGGTGCGTGTGTTTGGCATAGGCGCGGACGAGGTCACGCCGGAACATCGGCGTCGGGCGAAGGCAGTTAACTTCGGCATCGTGTACGGGCAAACGCCATTTGGGCTGGCGCAGACGCTCGGCATCGACCAGAAAGAGGCGAGGCAGTTCATTGAGGCGTATTTCGCGAAGTACACGGGCGTCCGCAAGTGGCTGGACGACATCGTCGTCGAGGCGCACGAGAACAAGATGGTGAAGACGATGTTCGGGCGGATGCGTCCACTGCCGGATATCGATTCTCGCAATCCAAACCTGCGCGGGTTTGCCGAACGCACGGCGATGAACACGCCGCTGCAGGGCACAGCCGCCGACCTGATTAAGCTGGCGATGATTCGCCTGGATGCCGATCTCCGCGAGCGCAAGCTGAAGTCGCGAATGACGCTGCAAGTTCACGACGAACTGGTGTTCGAAGTTCCCGAAGAGGAAGTGGATGTGATGATGTCTCTGGTGTGCGAACGCATGGAGCAGGTGTGGCCCTTGCGGGTGCCGCTCCAGGTGGATGCGGGGACGGGTAAGAACTGGCGGGACATTTAGCCGACCCGAAGTACGCTCCCACCCTCCGCCGGGAAGGTGGGAGTACAGATTGCGCACTAATTCCCTGAAACTCCAGATTGCGCCGAACTTACTTTCAACGTGTAGACTTCCTGCCGCTCTGTAAGTACAGCTAGTCTCTCCCCGTCATCGGAGAATTGGGCGTACTCGATGGGACTCTCGAAGGTAAGCTCGGCTTTCTTCGATTTGGCAGCCAAGTCGAACAGCACCACTCGTCCGGGCTCACGCTCGATCGCGAGAATGTCTGTCTTTGTGCAGATGACCGGCGCTCTTCCGAAGTACCGTCCAATTCGCTGGCCCTTCAGGTCGTAGATCAACACTCGATGGTGGCTATCCTGAAACATGAGGTACTTGCCTGTCGGGATCATGTCGGAAATCTTGAACGAACCTCTGCCGGTATCGATCGGGAAACGTGCCATTGGGGTCCCAGTGCGCACATCCAGAGCGACGACGAAATAACTTTCGTCCTTCTGCAGAATAGTTTCCGCCAGACGCGCCGCCTCCGGATCTTGTTTGATTTCTTCCTTCGCACCCTTGTCGGTGAGATCCCACGCGAGCACCAGGACATTTTCGCCAGGATTCCAGCCAAGGTTCGGCATCCGTTTGAAGAAGCGGGTCCAGAGCAGTTTCCCGGAACGCACATCGTGAATTTCAAACGTCACGTCACGCGTCGGGTGTTCATCCGGATCTTTCGGCAGGATAACGACGTACGTCCCGGCAACCTGAAACACCCGTTCGCGCTTCTTGTGACTTGCAACTTGGACTATGGCAGGACGGTCAAGGTTAATAGAGGCTACAGTGTTCCCCTGCTGGTCTCCTTCCTGTTTGCGTAAGTCCTTTTCGCTCGTGCCGCGCATCAGGAGTTTGCGATAGCGATTCGGCGGCGCGAAGTTCAGGAGCGCGGTGCTGCTCTCAAAGAAGGCGCCGTTGAACGGCGCAAGATTCAGAGCACCACTGCCGGTCAGGTCCCAGATCTTTCCTCGCGTCTTTTCGCTGAGCGCAAGCACCTTCAGATCAGGCGAGAACATTACCGCACGAGTGTAGCCGAGAGGCGCCCTGGGCAAAGTGACCGTTGCCAAAGGCGCGGTAAGCGGGCGACGGTACAGTGCGACTTCTCCGTTGGCGCGCTCGTTAACCCAGGTACCGTCATACACGTCTACTGCATTGGTCTTGCTCGCCAGAAAAATCTTGTTCTCCTTCAGGTCCATGATGCCCACCGGAGATTCAGGCAGTGGGCGAATCATCACGAAATCGCCGAAGGTGGGAGTCTCAATTGCAAGAGGCCCAATATGCAATCCGGACTGGATGACTTCACCATTTATGGTCACGATCTTGGAGTCGTAGCCGTCCTTGCCATCCACACCGAGAACACGGTCCGGTCCCAGGAACCCGAAGGACGTTTCCATAATGGTCTTCAATTTGCCGGGCAGGTTTAGCTCGCGCTCGTCCTTGAAATCGTAACCGAACTGAAATGGGCCGACTCCAGCCAGGAAGTAGCGCCCGTCCGAGGAGAACTCAAGGGTGACCGCGGGCCCTCCTTCGAAGATCAGGTATTTGTAGATAGACCAGGCTCGCCCATCGCCGACAGATCCATCGATGAAATTCTTCTTCTCGAAAACGTCCTGACCCTTGTCAACGTTGATGAGCCGGATTCCCACCGGAATGAACTGATCCGGGTCCGGTCGGAAGCAGGCCAGGATGTTCCCGTCTGGAGAGATGGCACTACGGAGGCATCCACGAAAAACGTAGACATCGTGTACGTCTGTCTCGCGTTGCTCGGCTACACTCCACTTGTAAACGCGAAGAGCTTCATTGTGGAACACGACTGTTTTGGAATCGGTGGTGAAATGAGCTGGGAATGCGCCGGGGGCGTCGATGCGGAAGAGGACCTTCAGCGGTTCGCGTTGTAGAACGAAGATGCTGGTATCGTCCTGCGCAAGAATCAACTTGCCGTCGGGGCTGAACCGGAAGTGTGTCAGTTCTCCCTGTAACGGCGGGTCGAGGACCTTCTTCGAAAGCATGTTGGGCAGCGCAAGCTTCTTGCCGAAACCGTTGAAGCGGAGCAGGGCGGCTCTCCAAGTATCAAAATCAGCTGAAGCTTCACGTTTTTCTTTGCACCCTGCCGGCACCTGACTCGCATTGGTGGCGAATTCGCGCAACCGTTTGGATTCGGGTGCCGTGGAGCCGAATACATCTGAAAACCAGCTTCCCTTCCTGCCTTTGCGCTCGGTGAAGCGGTCCCAAAACGTAACAACCGCTTGAGGGTCATAACCGGCACGCGCCACAGCGAAGACGGAGACCTGGTCAGCATTGATCTGAGACTTGTCTTCGTCGGTGTCGATGTCCACGCTCTTCTTGCGATAGCTTTCCAGCAGTTCGTGATAGCGGTTTTCGACGTCGTCCCGATTGCCGAGCGAGGTGACGTTCAGAAATACCTTGAGCAGCTTGGTGAAGAGCACAGCGGTGTCATGGTTCAACTGGTGCCCGACTTCGTGAGCGAGCACTCCTGCCAGTTCGTCTTCATTTCGAGTCGTCGCAATCAACTTGCGGGTTACATAAACGCGGCCGCCGGGCAGGGCGTATGCATTGGCTTCCGATTCGTCCACGAGAAAGAACTGATGTTTCAGGTGGCTTTCGGGCATGTACCGCACCACTCGCTCACCAATACGCCGCAGAGGCGCGACGAGTTCTTCGTCTTCGATAATGTGCACGTCGCGAGTCACGGATTCGGCCGCGACATCGCCTAAATCAATCTCCTGTTGCTCGGTGAAGATGTTCGCACGAGTGGATTTAGTTAAAACAGGGGCCTGAGGACAAGCGGACTCTGTCTGTGCTTGTGCGTAAACCAGCCAGGTTGAAAAGAAAAGAAGGGCAAACAGCCGCATGAATACCTCGCCAAAGCAGAGTTGAACGCCGGATACTTTACCGCACCATTCCTCGACTGCGTTAAAGAAAAGGGAATATTTTCGTGACTAGAGCACCAAATTGGGAGGGAAAACTCGGGCTAATCAGGCGAATGCCTGAATGAACCGTCAAAAAGAAAAGCCGCCCACGGTGGGCGGCTTGATCCTATTCGAGAGTTAAGCGTTAGCTGTACGACACCTTTCGGTCGCCCTTTAGGATGCGTCCGATGGTGTAGCCCTTTTCGCCTGCACGCTCGAGCACGGTTTGAACGCGCTTGAACTTCTTCGGGGGGACCACCAGGATCATGCCGATTCCCATGTTGAAGGTGCGGAGCATTTCGGCGTCGTTGATGTTTCCCAGCTTCTGCAGATGGCTGAAGATGGGCTGCACCGGCCAGCTTCCGAGTTGGACATGAGCTCCCATACCCTTCGGTAAAACGCGAGGCAGGTTCTCAGTGATGCCGCCACCGGTGATGTGCGCTACGGCGGTTACAGCCTCGGCCTCAAACAAGCGACGCAACACCGGCCAGTAGCTCTTGTGAGTCCGCATCAGTTCGTTGCCGACTTTGTTCTTGATCTCGTTGATGTAAGACTCGGCCGAATACCTGGCGACTTCGAACAGCAGCTTCCGAGCCAACGAATAGCCGTTCGTATGCATTCCGTTGGAAGGAAGTCCGACCAGGACGTCACCGACCTGGACATCTTTTCCGGTGATGATCTTCTCGCGCTCAACGACCCCTACGATGAAGCCGGCCAGGTCATACTCGCCGCCGGTATAGAAGCCCGGCATCTCGGCGGTCTCGCCACCAATGAGTGCGCAGCCGTTGTGCTTGCAGGCGTCGGCAATGCCGCTGACGACCTTCTCGGCTACTTCGGGATCAAGTTTGCCGGTGGCGAAGTAGTCCATGAAAAACATGGGAGCTGCGCCCTGAACGGCAATGTCGTTGACGCAGTGGTTCACAAGATCGGCACCGATTGTGTGGTGCAGATTCATTTCGAAGGCGATCTTCAGCTTCGTGCCGACGCCGTCAACGCTGCTGACAAGAACGGGATCCGTGTATTTCTTCTTGTCGATGGCAAAGAGCCCGCCAAAGCCACCGATGTCGCTCAGGACACACTTGTTGAAGGTGCGGTGAGCGAGGTACTTAATGCGTTGTTTGGCGCGGTTGGCACGCTCGATGTCCACGCCTGCATCGGCGTAGGTTATGGTTTGATCTGGAACTAGTTGCTCAGCCAAGTGCGATTCCGTAGTTGCAGCGAATTATGTATTCCGAGAAGAGCAGCTATTTTAACATTCCTGAACGGAATGGCCGAAAAACCAGCTTAAAAGGTTGGAATTGAGAACGAACGGGAGCAGGATCGCTGCTCCCGTTCGTGTCCTATGCGGCTGCCGCTCCGGCCCACGGATCCAGAACCACCTTGGTGCAGTTTTCCTGCTTGTCCCGGAAGATCTGGTATCCGCGCGGTGCTTCGTCGATCGGTAAGACGTGACTGATAACGAAACTGGGGTCGATTTCGCCCCGCTCCACGCGTTCGAGAAGAGGCTTCATGTATCGCATCATGTGAGTCTGACCGGTCTTAAGAGTCAGACCCTTGTTCATGACGGCGCCGAGCGGCACTTTGTCCACGAACCCGCCGTACACGCCCGGAACAGAAATCGTTCCCCCCTTGCGGCAAGCCATCACGCATTCGCGGAAGACTTGCGGGCGGTCGAACTGCACGCGCAACTTCTGCTTTACGTTGTCGACCACGTACGGGAGTGAATGCCCGCTAGCTTCCATGCCGACAGCGTCCATGCACGAGTCCGGCCCACGGTTGGCGGTCATGTCCCGCAGCACGGTAAGAATGTTGTCCACTTCGTCAGCGTTGATAACTTCGGCGCCGCCCTCTTCGGCCAGGCGAAGTCGTTCCGGCACCTTGTCGATGGCAATCACGCGTTCTGCGCCAAGCATTTTGGCGCTGCGAATCGCGAATTGCCCCACCGGACCGCATCCCCAGATCGCGACCGTATCGCCCGGTTGGATATTGCAGTTCTCCGCACCCATGTAGCCAGTGGGGAAGATGTCGGAAAGGAACAGAACCTTTTCGTCGGAGATACCATTCGGGATCTTCAATGGCCCGACATCGGCAAACGGCACGCGTGCGTACTGCGCCTGCCCGCCGGCATAGCCGCCGGTCATATGGGTGTAGCCAAACAGTCCGGAGGGCGAATAACCCATCAGGCTTTCGGCGATCCACGCATTCGGATTGCTGTTGTCGCAAAGCGACCAGAGGTCGTGCCCGCAGAAGAAGCACTTCCCGCATGCGATGGTGAACGGCACCACCACCCTGTCTCCTACCTGCAGGTTCTTCACGCCCGGCCCCACCTCGACCACTTCGCCCATGAACTCATGGCCAAGAATGTCGCCTTGTTCAAGGGTCGGCATGTAGCCGTTATAAAGGTGCAGGTCCGATCCGCAGATCGCAGTCTTCGTGATCTTGATGATGGCATCGCGTGGGTTCAGTATTTTCGGGTCTGGAACCGTTTCAACTCGGACGTCTTCGGCGCCGTACCAGCAGAGTGCTTTCATGATGCCACCTCCTGGGGTTGAGGTTGGGGACGCTCGCTCTGCGTCGGTTTCGGACGGTAATCGTCGTAGATCGCCTGCTTCATCCGGATCTTCAGGGAGCGGGGACCGTGTGGCTGTCCCACGGTGGTGGCGATTTCACCGGCTTCCATCAACTGCTTGAAGTGGCGAAGGTCTTCGTAGATGGTCTGGGAAGGATCTTTGCCGAACATCATGGCAACGGCCTTGCCAATCGGTCCAGCGGGTGGCTGATATTGCATCACGATCGTGATCTCGGTGCCGCGATCTCCCGGTGCCTTGCGGAACTGTACCGAACCCGTGTTGGGGAGTACGGAATCCGCATCCGAACGCCAGACGATCCACTGATTCTCACGCTGGTCGACGATCTGGGCGGTCCACTTGATGCGCATCTGCATGGGGCCGCGAGCAACCCACTCGGAGCGCCCGTTGCCAAGGTCGCGAACCGATTGAAGGTGCGACATAAACTTAGGAAGATTCTCGAAGTTGGTCCAGAAACGGAAAGCTTCTTCTGGCGAAACATTGACGGTGAAGCTGGATTCGGTATGGATTTCCTGCGGTTCTGTTGAAATGCGAGTGCCGCCGAAAGCAAGCAGGCCACCCGCGGTAGCCAATGCGGCTCCGGTCTTTGAACGGCGAGTAAGGCCATAAACAGCCAACGCGCTGCCGCCCACTATCGCCGCCCAGCGCGGGACGGCGGAGTAGTTGCCGTTCCGGCGCTGCCGATCACGATCTCTGAATGTCTGATTCATGGAATTGTGCCTCTGGGTTAGGGTCGTTCTGGTCGGATGCGTGGGGGGTACGGCGAGTTTTGCCCTAAACCGCAGATGATGGTGGAAATGAAAACTCCCGGTCGGCAGCTACTTTTGTGCGGATGAACTCAGCCTTCGAATGGAGGTTTGCGCTTCTTCCGCTTCCTTCCCCGTCGGAGACCACTCCATGAATGTGCGGTAATACGTAAGTGCTTCCGCACCCCGGCCGGTCTTTTCCAGCATCCGCGCAAGGCGAAGAGACGCCATCGGTTCACCCGGCAACCGTTCAAGCGCGCTGCGATACCGCATTTCCGCGGACTTCAGCGCCTTGTCTTTGAAATAGAAGTCTCCCACTTCCACGTCGTGCTCGGCGGCAAGGACGTCTTCCGGAGTGCAGTAAGGATGAATCTCGGGAGAGGACGCGGAACGGCTGGAACTTTCCTGCGGCGAAATTGTGGTTGATTTGGATGTCGTAGTCGTGGGCCTGAGTGATGCGGGTAACGCTGCCTGCAATTTGGCGCATCGCTCGGCGGCATGCGCCAGACGCTCTTCTTCGCGCTGCTGCGCCTCAATTTCGCGCGATGCATTGCCCTTACAAGTGCTGAAGATGATATTCACGCATTCCGGGAGCAGCTTGCGCAATTTGTTCGTTACGGGATTGGGCTTGTCTGCGGGTTGCGCCGCGGAATCGCTTTGTTTGTCAGGTACTTTGCCCGTGTTTTCATCCGCCTGCCGGGAACCGGATGTCTGGCTTGATGTGGTCCGAGCATCCTGCGCAATCGATGGAAGTGTCAGGACAGAAGAGCAGGCAAGCATCAACACGCAGCGCCACATGCGAGCGATTCTACGCTTTCGTAGCGGACAACAGAAAAGCCCCGGTTGGCCCGGGGCTTTCGCCAGGCAGAATGGACTACTTCTTCTCTTCCTTCTTTTCTTCTTTCATGTCCTTCTTTTCGGCCTTTTTCTCTTCTTTCATTTCTTTCTTCTCGGCCTTCGCTTCTTCCTTGGCTTTCTTCTTGGCTTCCTTCTTTTCCTTCTTCTCGGCTTTCTTCTCCGCAGCCTCCTCCGTCTTCTTTTCAGCGGTCTCGTTCTTCTTCTCAGGGACGGCCTGTGCAAAGGTCAGCGAACAGGCGACGGCGAGGGCAAATAGCAATGTGAAAAATTTCTTCATTCTTGAAAGCTCCTAACTGGATTGTGATCAATACAGAGTTGTTCTGGAGATGCTCCTCGGAACACTGAAATTGGATACCCCGCAGGTTCACCTATCAAGGACATGCTGCATTTCTGCCGGGCGTTATTCCCAATTTGAAATCGAGCGCGGTATCACACAGCGAGGTGATAGCAGGATTCCCACGGCGTTCCAGCTAGGCTAGACTGCACGAACACGAGTCGATCATGAAACCCGGCGCACAACCCTCCTCGTCAAAACCCGGCGCCGTACTGCCCGGAACGGACCCCGCCCACGACGTACTCCGAACCGAGCGAAATCCGCTCGATGCACTGTTCCATCCAAAGTCCGTTGCCGTGATTGGCGCGAGCGAACGGCAGGGCAGCATCGGACGACGCGTCTTCTGGGCTGTTCTGAGCAGTCCGTTCGGCGGGACGGTTTTTCCCGTAAACAAGGAACGCTCCAGCGTGCTCGGCATCAAGACCTGTCCCACGGTGAAGGAGGTTCCGGAGCCGGTGGACCTGGCGTTGATCGTGACTCCAGCGGCAACGGTGCCCTCGATAATCAGCGAGTGCATAGAGGCCGGCGTGAAGGCGGCCATCATCATCTCGGCAGGATTCCGCGAGCACGGACCCGAAGGCGCGGAACTCGAGCGGGAGATCCTGCGTCGTATCCGTGGAACACCATTGCGTGTGGTCGGACCGAACTGCCACGGCGTCATGAATCCCCTTACCGGTCTGAATGCGACGTTCTCGCAACAGATCGCGCGGCCGGGAAATGTGGCATTCATCAGCCAAAGTGGAGCGCTCTGCACCGCCATCCTCGACTGGAGCCTCCGCGAACTGGTGGGATTCAGCGCGTTTGTCTCCGTGGGCTCAATGCTCGACGTTGGTTGGGGCGACCTGATCGACTACCTGGGCAACGATCCTCGAACGCAGTCCATTGTCATCTACATGGAAACCATCGGTGACGCCAGGGCCTTCATGTCGGCAGCACGTGAAGTGTCATTGACCAAGCCGATCATCGTGATCAAGGCCGGACGCAGTGACGAAGCGGCTCGCGCAGCGGCATCGCATACGGGAGCATTGACCGGGAGCGACGAAGTCCTCGACGCGGCGTTTCGTCGAACCGGAGTGCTGCGCGTGAATTCCATTGCCGACATCTTCTATATGTCGGAAGTTCTCTCGAAGCAACCAAGGCCGAAGGGTCCGAAGCTGGCCGTGTTGACGAACGCGGGTGGCCCGGGAGTAATCGCCGCCGATGGCCTCATCGCCGCCGGTGGCACCCTGGCCAAGCTTTCGCCGGAAAGCATTGCGGCACTGAACAAGATATGTCCGCCACACTGGAGCAAAGGCAATCCGATTGACATCATCGGTGACGCCAGTCCCGAGCGCTACGCGCGGGCCCTTGATGTGGTCGTGAAGGATCCGAACTGCGACGGCGTGCTGGTGCTGACCGCGCCGCAAGGACTCACCGAGCCGACACAGACGGCCGAATTGATCAAGCCGTATGCACGCGGCACAGGAAAGCCAATCCTGACGTGCTTCATGGGAGGAACCGAAGTCGCAGCCGCCAACGAGATCCTCAACCGCGCTGGTATCCCGACGTTCCAGTTCCCGGACACCGCCACCCGTGCCTTCGTTTACATGTGGCGCTACACCTACAATCTGCGCGGCCTTTACGAAACACCGGTGTTCCGTCCCGAGGCAGATGCGGACGTGAACCACGACGCCGTGAAGGGAACCATCGAACGCGCGCGCGCGCAGGGACGCGCGTTGTTGACCGAGTACGAATCCAAGCGCCTGCTCGCACAGTACGGAATCCCGACAATCGACACCCGGATCGCGCATTCCGCAGAAGAAGCGATCGCCCATGCGGAAGAGATTGGCTATCCAGTGGCAGTGAAGGTCCACTCGGAGACCATCACACATAAGTCTCGCGTTGGAGGAGTCCGCTTGCACCTGCGGGACGCGAATGCTGTACGCGCGGCGTTTAGCGAAATCCAGTCGGCGATCGAGGCCCGCACCGGGCCGGGGAATTTTCTCGGCGTAACGGTGCAGCCGATGGTGATGCGCGACGGGATTGAGTTGATCGTCGGCAGCAGCATTGACCCGCAGTTCGGACCTGTTCTGCTGTTCGGTAGTGGCGGCCGAATGGTCGAAGTCCATAAAGACCGTGCTCTCGCTCTTCCGCCGTTGAACACCACCCTCGCCCGAAGGATGATGGAGCAAACAAGGGTCTTCAAAGAACTGCAATCCTGCGAAGACCGCGGTGAGATCAAGTTGCAGCCGCTCGAAGCCTTGCTGGTGAAATTCAGTCATCTGGTGACGGAGCAGCCCTGGATCAAAGAGATCGACATTAACCCGCTGCTGATCTGTGGCGAGGAGTTAAAGGCGCTCGATGCTCGCGTTGTGTTGCATCCGTCCAGCATGAAAGAAGAAGACCTGCCGCGTCCGGCGGTGCGTCCCTATCCGGTGCAGCATGTGTCGAAGTGGAGCATGAAGAACGGCACCGAGGTCACGATCCGTCCCATTCGGCCAGAAGACGAGCCGCTCATGATCAACTTCCACTCGCGCCTCAGCGACCGAACGGTATACATGCGCTACTTCCAGCCTCTGAAACTGACGCAGCGGACCGCGCACGAGAGGCTCACGAGAATCTGCTTCATCGATTACGACCGTGAGATGGCACTCGTCGCGGAGCGCGACGTACCTGGCGAGGGGCCGCAGATCATCGCCGTCGGTAGGCTGAGCAAGTTGCATGGCAAGTCGGAAGCGGAAGTCGCGGTGCTCGTCCGAGACGATTACCAGCATCTTGGATTAGGCACCGAACTGGTGCGGCGATTGATGCTGATCGCGCGCGAAGAAAAGTTACAGTACGTCCACTCAACGATGTTGGGCATCAACCGTGAGATGAGAGCCATCTGCAATCGCCTTGGCTTTGCCCTGAAGGTCGATCTCGAAGAAGACCTGGTGAATGCTCGCGTCGCACTGCGGTAGCATTTTTGAGCGACGCACGAGTCGAAACGCGAGTCCGCAACGCGTTGTGAAAACCTTAATAGCAGGCGAATAAAACCAGAGCAGAAGAAGATCAAGACCCGAGCCGAACGACTACACTATCCGCATGAAGGAAAGCGTGAAGTCGTTCGGTTTTCTTTTGAACGGAAGGTTCTCGACCGCAGGTGAGCAGAAGGACATTCACTCGCCCTTCAACGGCGATATCGTCGGACACGTAACGTACGCAGCGAAGTCCGACCTTGAGTCCGCCATTGTTTCCGCACAGAAAGCGTTCGAGATCACGAGAGCCCTTCCCAGCTACAAGCGTGCAGAGGTTCTGCACTCCATTGCGCGGCAGATTTCCGATCGCAAAGAAGAATTCGCACGCATGATCGCTCTCGAAGCAGGGAAGCCGATCCGGACGGCGCGCGCGGAGGTCGATCGCGGCATCTTCACATTCACCGTCGCAGCCGAAGAAGCTGGCCGGATGGGTGGCGAAGTGCTTCCGCTCGATCAGCAGTCGATCAGCGAAGGGCGCTGGGCAATATCGCGCCGGTTTCCTGTCGGCCCCGTGGCGGCCATTACGCCGTTCAACTTTCCGCTGAACCTCGTTGCGCATAAAGTGGCGCCTGCAATCGCCGCCGGATGCACGATGGTTCTGAAGCCTGCACCGCAAACGCCGATGACGGCACTTATGCTTGGGGAAGTTGTCCAGCATGCCGGATGGCCCGACGGTGCCCTGAACGTTCTGCCTCTATCAAACGACGATGCAACACCCCTGGTAGAAGACGACCGCTTCAAGTTGCTCACCTTCACCGGGTCGGCGCCCGTGGGGTGGGCGATGAAAGCACGTGCCGGAAAGAAGAAAGTTGTGCTCGAACTCGGCGGCAACGCCGGCGTCATCATCCACAGCGACGCCGACCTTGAATACGCAGCCGAGCGTTGCGTTACCGGAGGATTCTCCTATGCCGGCCAGAGTTGCATTTCTGTACAGCGCATTCTCGTAGAAGCCAGCATCTTTGAATCGTTCCAGCAGGCGCTCATGGAGAAGACGCGGAAACTCAAGCTGGGTAATCCTCTTGATGAAACCACCGACGTCGGACCGCTCATTCGCGAATCGGATGCCATGAGGGCCGAAGCATGGGTGAAGGAGGCTGTCGCTCAGGGTGCGAAGCTTCTCACCGGTGGCAGGCGAAACGGTACGCTCTACGAACCGACAATCCTGACGCAGACGAAGCCCGAGATGCGGGTGAATTGCCAGGAAGCATTCGCACCCGTGGTTACGCTCGAGCAATACTCGGATTTCCGAGAAGCCATTCGTTCCGTAAACCGCTCGAGCTACGGATTGCAGGCGGGCCTGTTTACGCGAGACGCCAGCCTCATCTTTGAGGCGTACAACGAACTCGAGGTCGGCGGCGTTGTCGCCGGAGACGTGCCCACATTCCGCATGGACAACATGCCCTACGGAGGCGTCAAGGAATCCGGCCTCGGTCGCGAAGGTTTGCGCTGGGCTATCGAAGACATGACCGAACAGAAGTTGCTCGTCATGAATCTCCGATAGCCTGGATTCGCTAGATGATCTGGCGGGCTCTGTCTTTCAGGGCTTCCTTCATGATCTCCAGTCCTTTAGGCTCTCCGCGCGCGATCGATTCCGCAAACTTGAGTGCCTGCTCCATCTTGATCTTGCCGGGCATCGGCGCTGTGTTTGGGTCCACCACGGCTTCGAGGATCGCTGGCCCCGGTGACGCCAGGAACTGCTCCATCGTGTTTCCGATTTCGCCTGGCTTCTCGGCGTGGTATCCGACTCCTCCGCATGCATGTGCGAACGCTGCGAAGTCGATTGGCGACAGATCTACGCCAAACTCCGGGTTCCCAAGAAACACCATCTGTTCCCATTTGATTTGGCCGAGATAGTTGTTCTTGATGATCACAACCTTAATTGGCAGGTTGTAACGGACAGCGGTCACGAAGTCTGCCATCAGCATGCTGAAGCCGCCATCGCCGACAAACGCGACGACCTGGCGTTCAGGGTATGCGATCTGCGCAGCTAAGGCGTAGGGCAGTCCCGGAGCCATAGTGGCGAGGTTCCCGGATAGAGTGTGCTTTTGTCCGCGGCGTGCTGGAATATGCCGCGCCCACCAGGTCGCGATGGTGCCGCTGTCGCAAGTTACGATCGCATCGTCGCGCAAGCGGAGTCCCAGTTCGTGTGCAACGACCTGCGGTTTCATCGGCATGCTTTCACTGGTTCCGAGCTTGTCCATGAACTCGAACCATTCCTTCATGCCATCCTGTGCCTTTTTGAGGAAATTACGGTCATCGTTCCGTTTTAGGAATGGAATTAATTTTTGTAGCGATTTCTTTGCATCCGCAACGATGCCTACCTCCATCGGATAGCGTAGTCCAATGCGAGTTGGATTCGCGTCAATCTGCACGCCGCGAGCTTGACCGGGTTTCGGCAGAAACTCGATATACGGAAACGAAGTTCCAACCATTAATAATGTGTCGCAGTTTTCGGAGCATTCCTGCGAAGGCTTGGTTCCGAGCAGGCCAATAGGACCCGTCGTGTACGGGCTGTGGTCAGGTACGCTGGCTTTTCCAAGCAGCGGCTTGGCAATCGGTGCGCCGAGTATCTCGGCAACTTGTTCGAGTTCGTCGGTCGCATGCAGCGCACCCTGTCCGGCGAGAATGAATACCTTTTTGCCGGAGTTGAGCACATCAGCGGCCCGGCGGAGGTTGGCGTCATCGGGTTCTCGGGGGGAAGCAGCAAGAACATTGGAGACGTGGTCGGCGACATTGCGCTTCGAGCGCTTTCCGCCGGACACCGTCTGCTCCTGGATATCAACGGGGACGGTAATGTGGGTTACACAACGATAAGTGAGCGCCGTGCGGCACGCGAGTTCGGTGACGTTCTCAACGTGCGTCGGACCCATAACGCGCTGGTTATATTGCGCAACGTCGATGAACAGCTTGTCCGTCTCGACATCCTGTTGCGTGAAAGTGCCGATCAGGTCATGGAATTGCATGCCGGTGATCGCGAGCACGGGAGCCCCGTCGAGCTTGGCATCGTACAAACCGTTCAGCAGATGGATGGCGCCAGGTCCCGACGTGGCGAGACAAACGCCGAGCTTGCCTGTTGTCTTCGCAAATCCGCAGGCCATAAACGCGGCGGTCTCTTCGTGGCGCACCTGGATGAACTTGATCTTGTCCTGTCGAGTTCGGAGGGCTTCGATGATGCCGTTGATGCCGTCGCCGGGCAGGCCGAATACGTATTCCACTCCCCAGTCGATCAAAGTCTCAATGAGTACGTCGGAGGTGTTCATGTTTATTCCGCTCCCGCAAAGGTAGGATGCGGCGCCGGAATCGGATGTTCTCTCGGAAAAGGCAACAGTCGCGGAATTTCGGAGTTCGCTGTGGAGAGTAGAGGATGACTGTTCCCATTTTGGGAAACAGTTTGAAGAAAGTTGAAGAATGTACGAGACACATAGAGCGGCTCACCTGTTACAATCACATGTTTCGGTGATGTGGGTCACCACTGCTTGTGATTTGTAGCACGATTCAAACGGCGGGAGGGCGCCGGTTGTCACGGCCTTCCTCTGGCCTGATGGAACTAATGGCTAGGTAATGCCCCAAATCTTTCATCGCAGTACCAACACAATCGCACGAGTATCGATCATTCTGGCACTGGTCCTGGTGTCCGGAGGGTTATGGGCGTCACTGGAATTGCAGCGCTCTCCTTATTTCAGTTGGAGAGGTGTAGCGCGGCAACAGCCGGTTCCGTTCAGCCACCAGCACCACGTATCCGGGCTGGGGATTGATTGCCGCTACTGCCACACGTCGGTGGAGAACTCCAATTTCGCGGGGATTCCGCCGACTAAGACGTGCATGAACTGCCACGCGCAGATCTGGACCAATGCTCCCATGCTTGAACCGGTCCGCGAGAGCTTCCGCTCCGGCAAGTCGCTGGTGTGGACGCGCGTGAACGCCGTGCCCGACTTCGTGTACTTCGACCACAGCATTCACGTGAATAAGGGTGTGGGCTGCAACGAATGTCACGGGGCAGTGGACAAGATGCCGCTCATGTACGCAGAGAACACGATGCAGATGGAGTGGTGCCTGAGCTGCCATCGCGCGCCGGAAAAAGTGCTGCGTCCGAAGGACCAGGTATTCAACATGGCGTACCAAAAACCTGCGCCGGGTAAGCCGGTCACTGTGAACGGCAAGGAGTTCACGGACCAGATTGAACTCGGGACTTACCTGAAGAAGGAATACAAGCTGCGCAGTGTGTACGACATCACCAGTTGCAACACTTGCCACCGCTAATGGCTGCGGGCGAGGTAGGTAAGACGGAAAAGATGGAACTCATACAAATCAAGAACACGGGCAAGCCGAAGCTGGATTTGGAGACTGTCCAAAAGCAGCTTTCCGCGGCACAAGGCCCGGAATACTGGCGGAGCCTGGAAGAGCTGGCTGGAACCGACGAGTTCCAGGAGTTGCTGCACCGGGAGTTCCCGCGGCAGGCTTCGGAATGGATTGGCGATGAAACATCCCGCCGCGGTTTCCTGAAGCTTATGAGTGCGTCGCTGGCACTGGCTGGACTCAGCGGCTGCACCAGGATGCCGACGCAGGCAATCGTCCCTTACGTCAAGCAGCCGGAGGAGCTGGTGCTGGGCCGTCCGCTCTTCTTCGCCTCGGCATTCACGCTCGGCGCCGAAGCCATTCCGGTGCTGGTACGCAGCCACGAAGGTCGTCCGACGAAGATTGAAGGCAATCCCGAGCACCCGGCCAGTCGTGGACGCACGGATTCCTTTGCTCAAGGTTCCATTCTTGATCTGTACGACCCGGACCGTTCGCAAACCAACATGTATCGGGGCGAGACGCGCGCCTACGGCTCGTTCATTGCAGCGATGCAGGCCCCGCTTGCTTCGCAAAAGGCGAATGGTGGAGCAGGCTTCCGTCTGCTGACCCGCACCGTCAACTCGCCGACTCTTGCTGCGCAGATCCGTACGTTGCAGCAGAAGTTTCCCCAGATGAAGTGGGTTCAGTGGGACCCGGTCAACCGCGACGCTGTTTATGCGGGAGCCCAGCTTGCCTTCGGCGAGCCGGTCGAGACGCGCTATCAGTTCGCGAATGCCGATGTCGTCGTCACGCTCGATGCCGACTTCTTGTACTCCGGATTCCCGGGCATGGCGATGTACTCGATGGATTGGGCTAATCGCCGCGATCCAGACGAGAAGGTAAATCCGCACGGACTGAGCCGCATGTATGCCATTGAGAGCTCGCCGACCACCACAGGTTTCAAGGCGGACCACCGTATTCCGGTGAAGCCATCAGAAGTTGAGCAGTATGCTCGCGCCCTGGCAAGCCGCCTGGGTGTGGGCAGCGGTGGAAGCGTCCACGGCGAGCACAACAGCTGGCTTGATGCGGTAGCGAAAGATCTTCAGGCGCATCGCGGACGCGCAGTGGTCGTGGCAGGCGAGAATCAACCGGCAGCAGTGCATGCACTGGCGCACGCAATGAACGAAGCGCTGGGCGCCGTTGGTTCCACCGTCATTTACACGGAACCCCTGATTCCCAACACCGCGAGCGCGACGGCAGGCTTCAAAGAGCTCGTCGGTGACATCACGGCGGGCAAAGTCGACTTCCTGCTGATACTCGACGGCAATCCGGTTTACGAATGCCCGGTCGACAGCGACTTCCAGGAAGTGCTGAAGAAGGTCCCGCTCAAGGTTCACTACGGTCTGCACTACGACGAAACTGCCTATGTTTGTGACTGGCACATCATCGGCACGCACTTCCTTGAGCATTGGAGCGATGCGCGCGCGGCCGATGGAGTGGTATCCATTGTGCAGCCGCTGATCGCGCCTCTCTATAGCGGGCACAGTCCGCATGAGATTCTGGCGCTGATGAACGGTCAGCCCGATGTCACCGGCTACGATCTCGTCCGCACCTATTGGCAGACACAGTTCAAGGGCACAGGCACTTTCGACGATTTCTGGCGTCGCTCGATTCACGATGGCTTCATCGCCGGGTCAGACCTCGCCACGAAAAATGTGAAGGTTCGCACCCGCGATTTCCCGGCGACGCAAGTTAATCAGTCGCAGGGAACGGAGATGGCGATTCGCCGCGACCCAAGCATCTACGACGGACGCTTTGCCAACAACGGCTGGTTGCAGGAACTTCCCAAGCCGCTGACAAAGCTGACGTGGGATAACGCCATCATGGTCAGTCCGAAGATGGCGAAAGACATGGGGTTCCCGGCCGATCAGGATGCAGCCGTAGCGGAAGTCGAATATCGCGGCCGCAAGATCGAAGGCCCGGTATGGGTGCAGCCCGGTCATCCGGACGACACCATCACCATGTACCTGGGCTATGGACGCCTGCGCGGTGGACAAACCGCCACGGGCCACGGTTTCAACGCGTACACGATGTGGTACTCCGACGAGCCGTTTTACAGCCGCGGAGTCAAGGTCACGAAAACCGGCAAGAAGTATCCGCTGGCTTCCACGCAGGGCACGCAGGTGCTCAACGGACGCAACATCGTTCGTGCCGCGAAGCTGGAAGAGTACAAGCGCAATCCGGAGTTCGCGCACGAGCATGCCGAGTCGCCGAAGCCGGATGAGACGCTGATTCCCAACTATCAGTATCCTGCCGTCGGTGAGAACGGTGCTCCCGAGCATAAGTGGGGCATGAGCATCGATCTGAACCGGTGTACCGGCTGCAACGCCTGCATCATCGCGTGTGTCGCCGAAAACAACACGCCGGTTGTTGGAAAGGATCAGGTTCTCCGCGGACGTCACATGCACTGGCTGCGTGTGGATGGCTACTACAAGGGTGGCGCGGCAAATCCGCAGATGTACTACGAGCCTGTTCCTTGCATGCACTGCGAAACGGCTCCTTGCGAATTGGTTTGCCCGGTCGGAGCGACGGTCCACAGCAGCGAAGGCCTGAATGACATGGTCTACAACCGCTGCGTCGGCACTCGTTATTGCTCCAACAACTGTCCGTACAAGGTCCGCCGGTTCAACTTCCTGTTGTTCCAGGACTGGACCACGCCGCAGCTCAAGATGATGCGCAATCCGGAAGTTACGGTGCGCAGCCGCGGTGTCATGGAAAAGTGCACGTACTGCGTCCAGCGCATCACCAACGGACGCATCGTCGCCGAGCGCGATGACCGTCGCGTCCGCGATGGCGATGTCCTCACCGCCTGCCAGCAGGTGTGTCCGACCGACGCCATCATCTTCGGCGACATCAACGACCCGAATAGTCGTGTTGCGAAGTTAAAAGCTGATCCCCGCACCTACGGAGTGCTTGAGGACTTGAACACGCGACCGAGGACAACTTACACGGCTGCCGTTTTGAACCCGAATCCGGAAATCGAGGGCGGCGAACCGGAGCAGCATCATTCATGAGAGAGACACGTATCGAAGCACAACATAGGCCGATTCCGGTCGTTGCTCCGGGACACACCTTCGGAACGATCACGGACAAGATCTCCTCGATCGTGCTGAACAGCGAAATCTCGCTGGGGTGGTTGGCGGCGGTCGGTATGGCAGGCGGTTTGGCATTCGTTCTGCTGATCGCGGCTGCCTGGCTCCTGTATCGCGGTACCGGAATTTGGGGCATCAACATCCCAATCGGCTGGGGTTTCGCGATCGTCAACTTCGTCTGGTGGATTGGTATTGGCCACGCCGGAACCCTGATCTCCGCCATCTTGTTGCTGCTGAAGCAGTCGTGGCGTAACTCGATCAACCGTTTCGCGGAAGCCATGACGCTGTTCGCCGTCATGTGCGCGGGCTTATTCCCGGTTCTTCATACCGGACGCCCGTGGCTGGCTTACTGGTTGACGCCATACCCCAACACGATGTCGATCTGGCCGCAATTCCGCAGCCCGCTCGTTTGGGACGTCTTCGCGGTTTCGACTTACTTCACGATTTCGCTTGTGTTCTGGTACATCGGCTTGGTCCCCGACTTGGCGACGCTACGCGACAGTGCCAAGAACAAGATCGCGCGCTTCATCTACGGCATGCTCGCGCTGGGATGGCGCGGTTCGGCCCGTCACTGGCACCGTTACGAGAAGGCTTACCTTCTTCTCGCCGGACTCTCAACACCCCTCGTGCTCTCAGTGCATACCGTGGTGTCCTTCGACTTCGCCGTCGGCATCGTACCTGGATGGCACACCACGATCTTCCCTCCCTACTTCGTTGCCGGTGCTATCTACTCCGGCTTTGCGATGGTGTTGGTGCTGGCCATTCCGATTCGCGCCGTCTACAACCTGCGCGACATGATCACCGACCGCCACCTCGATAACTGCGCGAAGTTCATGCTCACAACGGGTTTGATCGTTGCTTACGGATACATCATTGAAACGTTCTTCGCCTGGTACAGCGGCAACCCGTATGAGTGGACGATGATGATGAACCGCATGACCGGCTTCTATGCGCCGGCCTACTGGGGTCTCATCGCCATCAACATCGGCTTCGTCAATGTGCTCTGGTTCAAGAAGGTCCGCAAGAGCCCGGTGATGCTCTTCTTCGTGTCGATCATCATCCTGCTGGCGATGTGGCTCGAGCGTTTCGTGATCGTCGTCATCAGCTTGCAGAAGGACTTCCTGCCTTCGAGCTGGGGCCTGTACATCCCGACCCGCTGGGATTGGGCGACGTACCTCGGCACGATCGGATTCTTCCTCTTTGCTTTCCTGCTCTTCATTCGTGTGTTGCCCATGATTTCGATCTTCGAAATGCGTGACCTGCTACCCGCATCGAAACCGAAGCACGTGGAGGTGGCGGAATGAGTCACGTAACCACCACCGCCGTTCCTCCTGTGTACGGATTGATGGCAGAGTTTGAGACTCCGACCGACATCCTGACCGCCGCCACCAAGGCATATGCGGCCGGTTACCGGAAGATGGACGCCTACAGCCCGCAACCGGTGCACGGACTCGCCGAGGCGATTGGGTTCGAAAAGAACCGAGTGGCACTCGTTTGTCTTGCGGGCGGTCTGCTTGGGATGGCTACCGCTTACGGCCTTCAGTACTGGATCAACTCCATCGCGTACCCGCTGAACATCGCCGGCCGTCCATTCCACTCATGGCCTTCGTTCATCATCGTGACCTTCGAATTGACGATTCTTTTCGGCGGACTCGCGGCCGGAATCGGCATGCTTGCGATGAACGGTCTGCCCACCCCGTACCACCCGGTGTTCAACGTGCCGCAGTTCGCACGTGTAAGTCGCGACAAGTTCTTCCTCTGCATTGAATCGGCAGATCCTAGCTTTGATATGGCGGATACCCGAGCGTTCCTCGAAAGTCTGGGCCCCGCTTCCGTAGCGGAGGTGCCCTATTAAACCGAGCACAAAATTATCGGCGCTTGCTCTTCTGTGCTGTGGCGTCCTCGCCGGATGCCGGCTCGACATGCACGTGCAGCCCAAGATGAAGCCGCTGCGCGAGAGCGATTTCTACAGCGACGGTCGCGGTTCGCGTCCGCTGATCGCGAACACCGTCGCCCGCGGACAGCTTCGCGAAGACACCTACTTCTACACCGGCATGATCAATGGTAAGGAAGGCGACGTGATGCCGTACCCGGTGACGGAGGAAGTCCTGAAGCGCGGGCAGGAGCGATTCAATATCTACTGCACGCCTTGCCATTCGCGTACTGGCGACGGCAATGGCATGGTAGTGCAGCGCGGATATCGCCGTCCGCCTTCTTATCAGGATCCCAAGCTGCTGAATGCGCCGATCGGTCATTTCTACGACGTCATGACCAACGGCTTCGGCGCCATGCCCGATTACGCAGCGCAGGTCACGCCCCATGATCGTTGGGCGATTGCTGCGTACATCCGCGCACTGCAGTTAAGTCAGCACGCGCCGCAATCCATGGCGCAGGGGCAGAACCTTGATGCCCCCGCAACGCCGAAGGTCGGCTCGGATGAAGGAAAGACAGGCGCGACCACACAGCAACAACCGGCGGAGAGGAAACAATAGTGCACACGACCCACAAGATTGATCTAGACAGACTGAACTATGCGCCACCGGCGTCGTTGCAGGCTGTGTACCGGCGTGCGGTAGCAGTGGGCGGGGTGTTCGCTGTGCTCTCGCTGATCGCGTTCATCCTGAATCCCCGCCAGGCAATGCAGGCGTATCTCGTTGGCTTCATGCTCTTCCTCGGGCTCACTCTCGGGCCCATGGGGATGCTGCTTACATGGTTCATGCCGGGCGGGCGTTGGGGGCTGACCATGCGCCGCATCTGGGAAGCGGCATCACGGAACATCTGGGTTGCCGCCATTGCGTTTATTCCGATTCTGATCGGCTACAAGCACATTTATCCCTGGGCGCATCCGGAATCGCTGCATGCCACCGAGCACATGCAGGCATTGACCAAGCACTACCTGAACTTCCCGGGGTTCCTGATCCGCTCGGTCGTTTACTTCCTGGTGTGGTTCGCCATCGTCTACTTCATCAACAAGTACTCGAAAATCCAGGACAAGCCGTATGAAGGCTGGCTCGGCGGAAAGTTGAACGCACTCGGTGCGGCTGGCGTTCTGGCCTATGTCTGGTCCATGTCATTCGCCGCCATCGACTGGCTGATGTCGCTGAGTCCCGGATGGCCGTCCACCATCTTCCCGTTGATCATCGTTGTAGGTCAGGGCATTCTTGGCCTGTCCATTGGCATCATCGTGGGTCGCATTCTTGTTCGCGATGAACCCATGAACGTCCTGATGGACGAAGTGGTCTTCTGGGACAACGGAAAGCTGCTACTCGCGTTCGTAATGTTGTGGGCATACTTCGGCTTTTCGCAATGGTTGATCATCTGGGCCGGCAACCTGCCGGAAGAAATTCACTGGTTCTTGGATCGCACCAAGGGCGGATGGGGCGCCATGGCTCTGTTCCTGGTGGTTTTCCATTTCGCCATTCCATTTGCCATCTTGCTTTCACAGGCGCTGAAAAAGGATCCACGCAAGCTCGCGTTCGTTGCTGTGTGGATGATTGTGATGCGGTTCTTCGATCTGTTCTGGATCACGGCTCCATCCATCAACAAGGAACATTTCGCCATCAGCCAGGTTTGGATGTACCCGGTGATCGCAATCGCCATGGCCGGCATCTGGGCCGCGTTGTTCGTGCGCAACCTGATGAGCCGTCCCTTGGTTGCCGTCCACGATCCGCGGCTCTACGAGATCTACGGAGAGGTTCATGAGTAATCATCACAACGATCCGGGCGAACTTCATTACGACGCGAGCCACCACGGAGCTGGATTTGAGAATCGCGACCTCGGTGGGCGCGGGATCATGGTGTTCCTCATCGTCCTCATGATCTCCGGCATCCTGATTTGCCTGGTCCTATGGGGCTACTTCGGGTATCGCGCGAAAAACGTCGTCGCCGAACCGCCCATTACGGGCGCGCAACAGCTGGCGTTGACGCCAGAGCAACAAAAAGACCCGACGCAGCGCTTCCCGAAGCCGGTTCTTCAACCGGATGACGTCGCCGACATGAACAAGATGCGCGCGCAGGAAAATGCCATCCTCGATAGCTATGGATGGGTCGATAAGAACGCGGGCGTCGTACGTGTGCCTATCGATACAGCGATCAAGGCAGTGGCACAGCAGGGACTCCCAACTCGCCCGCAGCAACAGCCGGCACAGAAAGCGGAGTTCGGTTCCGGTGTGGACACCCCGGCTGGCTTGGCGGGTGGAACGCGGCCGGAAACAAGGCAGTAGGTTTTAGCCGAAAGGCAGCAGAAAGGGTATAGCGGTGAAACGGAATAATAGCCTGCGTCAGCTTGGATGGACGCTAGTCCTGGTAGCGAGCATGAGCACGTTGAGTGCTGCGCAGGGAGTCATGGGTGGTCCGAAGGGAACTACCGCGCCTCCGCCGAGCATTTTGAAGCACGTGGGTATCGAACAGAAGCTGAATGCGCAGCTTCCGCTAGATCTTAAGTTTCGCGATGAAATCGGCCGCGAGGTCAAGCTCGGCGATTACTTCGGCAAGAAGCCGGTCGTGTTGAGCATGGTCTATTACGAGTGCCCCATGCTCTGTGGCGAAGTCCTGAACGGAGAAGCCAGCGTTTTCTCCACGCTTAAGTTCGATATCGGCAAAGAATTCGATGTTTTGACCGTCAGTTTCGACCCGACCGAGGGTCCGGAGCTTGCCCGCGGAAAGAAGCGCACCTACGTTGAGCGCTATGGTCGTGATGGTGCAGAGAAGGGGTGGCACTTCCTCACCGGTCCCCAGGAATCGATTGCCGCGCTCACCGATGCCGTGGGTTTCAAGTACGCGTGGGACGACCAGACCAAGCAGTTCGCGCACGCAGCCGCCATCATGGTCATCACGCCCGAAGGCAAGATTGCGCAGTATTTCTATGGCGTCGAGTATTCACCCAAGGACCTGCGATTCGGAATCGTGCAGGCTTCGGAGCACAAGGTCGGCAACATCGTGGACCAGGTCTTGCTCTATTGCTACCACTACGATCCGCGCACGGGTAAGTACGGTGCTGTTATCTCGCGTGTGCTGCAGTTGGCAGGAGCATTCACGCTCGTCGTGCTGGGAGGGTTCCTCATCGTTATGTTCCGGCTTGAACCGCAGAAGGACCGCAGCGGCAAAGGAGGAAAGGCCTGATGTTCCAGAACGTTCCTCTTTGGCCGGAACGGGCCTCCACATTTGCGAACAACGTCGACGCGCTCTATATCTTCCTGATCGCCGTCACGGGACTTTTCACGCTCATCGTCTTTGCTCTGGTGGCGTTCTTCGCCATCAAGTACCGGCAGAAGCCCGGTGGCGTCGCCACTCAGATCGAAGGCTCGTACTCGCTGGAAGCCACGTGGACGCTCATCCCCTTCGGTCTCTTCATGGTGATGTTCGTTTGGGGCGCCAGCATCTATATGACGCAAGTGCAGCCGCCCAAGAACGCCATGGACATCTTCGTGGTGGGCAAGCAGTGGATGTGGAAAGCGCAGCATCCCGAGGGCGTACGGGAAATCAACCAGTTGCACGTTCCGGTTGGCCGCGACATCAAACTGACCCTGATTTCGCAGGACGTTGTTCACAGCTTCTACGTCCCGGAGTTCCGCATTAAGCAGGACGTGATCCCCGGTCGTTACACCACCATGTGGTTCCATCCCATCAAGACGGGACGCTATCACCTCTTCTGTGCCGAGTATTGCGGTACCGAGCACTCGGGGATGATCGGAGAAGTGGTCGTTATGGAACCGGCGGAATATGCGGCATGGCTCTCCGGAGGATCAGGCGAGGGCAGCATGGCTTCCACCGGACAGAAGCTGTTCCAGGAACTCGGTTGCGCCACCTGTCACCGTTCGGACACGCAGGGACGCGGTCCCAACCTGCAGGGTGCTTACGGGAAGCCGGTCTTGCTTGATACCGGCCAGACCGTCATCGCCGACGACAACTATGTTCGTGAATCCATCTTGAATCCCGGAGCAAAGGTCGTTTCCGGATTCAAGCCGATTATGCCGACGTTCAACGGCATCGTGAGTGAAGAGCAGCTCTTATCGTTGATTGCATACGTCAAGTCATTAGCCCAACCGCAGCAGGGTGAGCCAGTTAGCAATCGTCCCGCAGTTCCGGGACGCGCCCCCGCCGCGAACGCAGCTCCCAAGGCTGGAAATGCGAAGGTGCAGTAATCATGGCCACAGTGGCATTACCAATTGAGCAAGAAAATTACCTGAACACGAACTACGGGTGGAAATCGTGGCTGCTCACCACCGACCATAAGCGAATCGGGATCCTGTACCTGATCTCTATCACCTTCATGTTCTTCATCGGTGGCTTCTTTGCCACGATGATCCGGTTGGAGTTGCTGACTCCCGCCGGCGACATGATGACGTCGGACACCTATAACAAGATGTTCTCGATGCACGGCATCGTGATGGTGTTCTTCTTCCTGATTCCCTCCATTCCAGCCGTGCTGGGCAACTTCCTGATCCCGATCATGATCGGCGCCAAGGATCTGGCGTTCCCCAAGCTCAACCTGCTGAGTTGGTACATTTACAGCGTGTCGGCGCTGATGATGATCTACTCCATCGTCACCGGCGGCGTCGATACCGGTTGGACCTTCTATCCGCCGTTCTCGACCACCTACTCGAATTCGCAGGTTGTGGTCGCCGGACTCGCCGTCTTCATCAATGGGTTCTCGTCGATCCTTACCGGACTGAACTTTATCGTCACGACGCACCGCATGCGTGCTCCTGGCTTGACCTGGAACCGCCTGCCCTTGTTCGTTTGGAGCCATTACGCAACGTCGGTGATTCAGGTTCTCGGAACTCCCGTTATCGCCATCACGGTTGCGCTGGTTGCGATTGAACGCGTGTGGCACATCGGCATCTTCGATCCCCGCGTGGGCGGCGACCCGGTGCTGTTCCAGCACATGTTCTGGTTCTACTCGCATCCCGCCGTGTACATCATGATTTTGCCGTCAATGGCGATCATGTCCGAAGTCGTAACCTGTTTCTCTCGTAAGCGCATTTTCGGATACAACTTTGTGGCTCTGGCTTCGATCGCGATCGCTGTGCTCGGCTTCCTCGTCTGGGCGCACCACATGTTCGTAGCCGGAATCTCGGCGTACGCGGCGCTGGTCTTCTCGCTCCTCAGCTACTTTGTCGCGGTGCCCTCGGCCATCAAGGTCTTCAACTGGACCGTGACCATGTATAAGGGCCAGGTTTCCTATGCGACTCCGATGCTGTACGCGTTCGGCTTCATCGGCCTGTTCACCATCGGCGGCATGACAGGATTGTTCCTGGCCTGTCTCGGTATCGACCCGCACGTGCACGACACCTACTTCGTTGTCGCGCACTTCCACTTCATCATGGTGGGCGGCGCCGTCATGGCATACCTCTCCGGCATCCACTTCTGGTGGCCGAAGATGACCGGCCGCATGTATCCGGAAGCGTGGGGCAAGATCGCAGCCGGTCTGGTATTCGTCGGATTCAACCTGACCTTCCTCCCGCAGTTCGTCCTTGGATACCTCGGCATGCCGCGTCGCTATCACGCGTATGCCAGCGAGTTCCAGGTGCTGAACGTTCTCTCCAGCGCGGGAGCTTCGATTCTTGCCATCGGATATCTGCTGCCCCTGGTGTACCTGCTCTGGTCTCTGCGGTACGGCAAACCGGCAGGCAACAACCCGTGGAATGCTGTCGGACTGGAATGGATGACCACTTCTCCTCCTCCGACTTACAACTTCGATGAGACCCCGGTCGTAACCTGGGAAGCTTACGACTACGAAAACATGCCGCAGGAGGTCCCGGTTGGCCGCTAATACTGAAGTCGTTGCGCAGCAGGCGCTGCGGCATCATTTCGCCACCATGCAGCAGCAGCGGGACTCCGCTACGCTTGGCATGTGGATCTTCCTGGTCACCGAAATCCTGTTCTTCGGAGGCCTCTTCACGGCTTACCTCGTCTATCGCACCATGCATTACCCCGCATGGGAGATGGGCAGTGAGCACATGTCATTTGTGCTCGGGACCACGAACACCGTCATCTTGCTCACCAGCTCCCTGACGGTGGCGCTCGGCGTTCATGCGGCGCAGGTCGGAAAGCCGAAAGTCACGGCCATCCTGCTGCTTATCACTATTCTGATGGGCTTCGGATTCCTTGGCATCAAGGGCATGGAATACCACGAGCACTATGTCCACGGTCTGGTGCCCGGCCCGTTCTGGCATTTCAATCACGTGGATGCCCACGGGAACGTTCCGCCGAACGAACTGCAACTGTTCTTCTATTTGTACTTCGTGATGACCGGCTTGCACGCTCTGCACGTCATCATCGGATTGGGAATCCTCTCGGTCATTGCGTTTTTTGCATGGCGAGGCAGGTACACGCCCCAGTACCACACGCCCGTTCACATCGCCGGCCTGTACTGGCACTTCGTGGACCTTGTCTGGATTTTCCTTTACCCATTGCTGTACCTGATCGCACACACGCACGTATAGGTTGAAAAGAGAATGTCGGAACACATTTCAAGCACCCGCAGTTACTGGATAGTATTCGCCGCCCTTATGGGCCTGATGATCCTGACGGCAATCCTGTCGCGCGTCCCCATGCCCGGCGAGTTGAATACCCTGATCGCGCTCACCATCGGCGCGATCAAGGCCACATTGGTGCTCATGTTCTTCATGCACCTGAAGTATGAGAGCTACAAGCTCAGTGCCGTGGTGTTCGTCGCAGGATTCTTCTGGCTGCTCATCTTCTTTGGGCTTATCCTCACCGACTACTTCGGACGCAACGTGCTCGGCGTGCCTGGCCACTAACGAGAACTGCTCTGCGGAGGCGCGGCTTCGGCTGCGCCTTTTCGCTTCTCCTTCACTTATCAAGACACCCTCTCGCCCTCGCTGGCATCCCACTTATCAGGACAGTGGCTGCTTCAATTCCCATCACAAGCATCGAAGTTTCCGTCTTCACTGTTCCAACCAGTTCGCCTGAATCCGATGGCACCTACGAATGGAACAGCACCACGATGGTTCTTGTGCACGCTCATGCCGGACAAGAAACCGGTATCGGCTACACCTACGCTGACGAATCCACCGCTGTCCTGATCCGCACCAGACTTGCAGAGATCGTTCGTGGCTCCGACGCTCTCGACGTCACCTCCGCCTGGCAAAAGATGGTTCACTCCATCCGCAACCTCGGACGCCCCGGTATCGCTTCCATGGCCATCTCCGCCGTCGACACCGCACTCTGGGATCTGAAAGCTAAGCTGCTCGAGTTACCGCTCGTCAAACTTTTGGGACAGCTCCGCGACTCGATTCCGATCTACGGGAGCGGCGGTTTCACCTCCTACTCCGACCAGCAACTCCACGAGCAACTCAGCCGCTGGGTCGCCTCTGGCATTCCTCGCGTAAAGATGAAGATTGGCCGTGATCCAGACGCTGACCGACACCGCGTCGTCGTCGCCCGACGCGCCATCGGCCCTGCAGCGGAACTCTTCGTCGACGCCAATGGTGCCTACCAGCGCAAGCAGGCTCTCGATCAGGCAATCGACTTCGCCGACCATGGCGTGACCTGGTTCGAGGAACCCGTTTCTTCCGATGACCTCGGAGGTCTTCATTTCATCCGCAATCACGCACCTGCCCCTATGGAGATCGCCGCCGGAGAATACGGATACGACCTCGACTACTTCCGTCGCATGCTCGAAACCAGGGCCGTCGACGTCCTTCAAGCCGACGCTACTCGTTGTTCCGGTTTCACCGGATTCCTCCAGGTCGCAACCCTTTGCGAAGCGCATCACCTTCCGCTTTCCGCTCACTGCGCTCCCGCTTTGCACACGCACATTGCCTGTGCAGCTCCATCCATGCGACACGTTGAGTACTTCCACGATCACGTGCGGATCGAAAGCATGTTCTTCGACGGCGTCCCTCAACCAGTACACGGCGCACTATTTCCCGATTTGTCTCGTCCCGGCATCGGACTTGAACTGAAACGCGCCGATGCCGAGCGCTTTGCCCCCTGAAAGGAAAATCGATGTCGGCCAACGAACTTCGTATCCTCAACAACCCGACAGCCTTTCGGGAACCCAACTGGCGCAAGCCTGACGTCGATGCCGATGCTCTGGAATCCGCACTACGCAAGCACGTCCACGGTGAGGTCCGTTTCGACCGCGGCTCCCGCGGCCTCTATGCTCTCGACGGCTCAAACTACCAGCAGACTCCCATCGGCGTCGTCATCCCCCGAACAGTCGAAGACGCCGTGGCTGCCATCAACACCGCCCGCGAGTTTGGCGCGCCCATCCTCTCCCGCACCGGCGGAACCAGCCTCGCCGGGCAGTGCTGTAACTATGCCGTCGTCGTCGACTGGACAAAGTACGTCAACCGCATCACCGAAGTGCATCCTGAGGAAGCTTGGGCATGGTGTGAGCCCGGCGTCATCCGCGATCAACTCGCTGACGCAGTCTGCGACCACAAACTCACCTATGGCCCCGACCCATCCACCCACACCCACTGCTGCATCGGCGGCATGATCGGCAACAACTCCTGCGGAGCCCATGCACAGTTCGGCGGCAAAGCCGTCGACAACCTTGAGGAGATGGAAGTCCTGCTCTACGACGGCACGCGCATGAACGTCGGATGGATGGACAATGAGCAACTCAGCGCGAAGATCGCCGCCGGCGGACGCGAAGGCGAAATCTACGTCGCGATTAAATCATTGCGCGACCGCTACGCCGGCCTGATTCGAAGTAACTACCCCAAGATTCCGCGTCGCGTTTCCGGCTATAACCTCGACAACCTGCTTCCCGACGAGCATGGTCGGTTCAACATCGGCCGCGCTCTCGTCGGCAGCGAAGGAACGCTCGCGACCATCCTTCGCGCGAAGGTGAAACTCGTCTACAACCATCCGCAGCGCGTTCTGCTGATGCTCGGCTACCCCGATGTCTACCACGCCGCCGACCACATCATGGAAGTTCTCGAATCAAATCCGATCGCGCTCGAAGGGATCGACGACGTGCTCGTCTCCAACGTCAGAACCAAGGGCGGCCCGCATTCGAAATACATCTCCATGCTTCCCGAAGGCAACGGCTGGCTCATGCTCGAGTACGGCTGCGACACGATCGAAGAGGCCACCGAGCAGGCACAACGCCTGATGGATCGCCTGAAGTCCAAGTCTGACGCGCCTACGATGAAGCTCTTCACCGAGAAGGCCGACGAGGAGAAGATCTGGCGACTCCGTGAATCCGGACTTGGTGCCACCGCCTTTGTTCCCGGCGAGCCCATCACGTGGGAAGGTTGGGAAGATTCCGCCGTCGCCCCCGAGCGTGTCGGCGAATACCTTCGGGACCTTCGTGCGCTCTACAACAAGTACGAATACAAGTCCGCCATGTACGGCCACTTCGGGATGGGGTGCATTCACTGCCGCGTCAGTTTCGATCTCTTCACGAAACCTGGGATCGAGAAGTACATGCGCTTTCTCGATGAAGTGACCACCATGATCACTTCGAAGTACAACGGATCGCTCTCCGGCGAACACGGCGACGGACAATCGAAGGCGCTCTTCCTCGATAAGATGTTCGGCCCCGAACTGATCGAGGCATTCCGCGAGTTCAAAGGCATCTGGGACCCCGACTGGAAAATGAACCCCGGCAAGGTCGTCGATCCATATCGTCCCGACGAGAATCTCCGCCTTGGCCCGAGCTACAAGCCATGGCAGCCCAAGACGCATTTCCAATTCCCCAACGACAACGGTCAGATGTCTCACGCAACGTTGCGGTGCGTCGGTGTCGGTTCGTGCCGGCGGCTTGCGGGCGAAGAGGGCAACGACACCATGTGTGCCAGTTTCATGGTCACGCGCGAGGAAATGCACTCCACTCGCGGTCGCGCCCACCTGCTCTGGGAAATGCTGAAGAACGGTCCCGACGGGCCCGGTTTGCAAAAAAAAGCCTGGCGCGACGAACACGTCAAGGAAGCGCTCGACCTATGTCTTGCCTGCAAGGGATGCAAAGGCGATTGCCCGGTCAACGTCGATATCGCAACGTACAAAGCTGAGTTCCTCTCCCACTACTGGGAAGGGCGCATTCGGCCGCGTCATGCATTCGCTTTTGGCTTCATCGACCAATGGTCTCGTCTGGCATCCGTCGCGCCCAGTTTCGTAAATCTGTTTACGCAATTGCCCGGCCTCAGCGTCGCGGCCAAGTTCGCAGCCGGGATGCCGCAGCAGCGCCAGATTCCTGCTTTCGCGCCGTACACGTTCAAATCTTGGTTCCGTCAGAACGCACCACGAACCAGCAACGGACACAAAGTCATCCTTTGGGCCGACACCTTTAACAACTACTTTTTCCCCGAAACCGCGCAGGCCGCCGCCGAAGTTCTCACTGCCGCCGGATGCGACGTTCATGTCCCCATGCAGCATCTCTGCTGCGGCCGTCCGCTCTACGATTACGGCTTTCTCGACACTGCGAAACGATACCTGCGCAAGATCATGCATACGCTGCGTGAAGACATCGAAAACGGAACGCCGATCGTCGTGCTTGAGCCCAGTTGCGCGAGCGTTTTCCGTGACGAACTGCACGAATTGATGCCCAACGATCTGGTGGCCAAAAAGCTTCGCTCTAACGTCAAGCTACTTGGAGAATTTCTCGACACTCACACCAGCTTCCATCCGCCGAAGCTCCGTCGCAAGGCCATCGTTCACGGGCACTGCCATCACAAAGCCATCATGCGGATGGACGCCGAACAAAAGCTGCTCAGCCGTATGGCCCTCGACGTTAACGAGCTTGCCTCCGGCTGCTGCGGCATGGCCGGATCGTTTGGATATGAGAAAGACAAATACGACGTATCCATTGCGGTCGGTGAGCGAGTCCTCCTGCCGGCGGTCCGCAAGGCCGAAGTCTCAACCTTGGTAATCGCCGACGGGTTTAGTTGTCGTGAGCAGGTTCAGCAGCAGACCTCTCGCCACGCGCTGCATCCTGCCGAAGTCCTCAAACTTGCGCTCGACAACGGCGAACGCGGAACCAGAACTGCCTATCCCGAAGACGAATTCGTCGTTCCGCGAGTAGCGGCGCAGAAGCGCGGCATGCTGCGCGCTGGGCTCGTCGCCGCTTCGGCCGTTGCTGTCACCGCCTGGCTGCTAATCCGGCGTAAATAGTCGCTGCATCTCCAGGCTGAGTTCCTGTGCAATCATTCAAGGACTTCTGGTACATTAGTCCCCGCTGGGTACTGGGGTGGAGTTGGCTTAGCAGTAGTAGAGCAGCAGTCGTTTTCCGAAACTGAGAATGAACCACCGCGCTCTCACCACTACGCTCGCAGTGCTCATCGGCGTCGCCGTCGGACTGGGTCTGTACACGTTCGTGTACGCGCGTGGCTACTCCTACATGCTCAACGACCCCGCTGCATGTACCAACTGCCACGTAATGCAGGAGTATTACGACGCTTGGCAGAAGTCCAGCCACCGGCAGGTCGCCAAGTGCAACGACTGTCATACACCGCATAACTTCTTCGGAAAGTACGCCGTAAAGGCCGAGAACGGTTTCAATCATTCCTGGCGCTTCACCACAGGAATGTTCCCCGACAATATCGAGATCCGTCCCAGCGACGCCAAGGTGACCGAAGGCACGTGTCGCTCATGCCACGAAGAGATCACCACCGCAATTATCGGCGCCCACGATGAAGGCATGTCGTGTATCAAGTGTCATTACAATGTCGGGCATTCGGCGTCGTCCTTCGTCATGGGCATGAGCGACGAAGTCAGTCCACCCGAATCCGAAGCTGCAAAGACTCGTACGGAGATTCCTCATGGCAAACGATAATCCCGCCGGAAACGGACGCCGGCAGCGCAAACTTACCATTACTGTCTTCGTACTCGCCGTGATCGCCACCGTTGCCGTCGCCGCGCTGCTCATCAACATCTTCGAGCACAAACAGGAAGCCAAGAACCCGTTCTTCCGCGTCGTCGAACTCACGGAGACCACTGAAGACCCGGCGATCTGGGGTAAAAACTTCCCGTTACAGTACGACCTCTATCTCCGCACGGTCGACCAGAAGCGCACCCGCTATGGTGGCAGCGAAGCTCTCCCGCATTCCCCGACCGAAGGGGACCCGCGCGAGATCGTCACCGCTTCCAAGATTGAAGCCGATCCACGCCTCAAGACCATGTGGGCCGGATACGCTTTCTCGAAGGACTATCGTGAGAAGCGTGGCCACGCGTACATGCTTACCGACCAGATGTTTACCGAGCGGCAGAAGGTCGCAAAGCAGCCCGGCACATGCCTGAATTGCCATGCCTCTATGTGGGTGGCCTACAACCAACTTGGCAACGGCGACATTTTCAAGGGATTTGACGCCATCAATCACATGCCTTATTTCGAGGCGCGCAAGCATGTGACGAGGGCCATCGCGTGCATCGACTGCCATGACCCCAAGACAATGCAGTTGCGTGTTACCCGGCCAGCCTTTATCGAAGGCATTCGCGCGCTGAAGGCATCGCAGGGGATCCAGAATTTCGACGTAAACAAAGACGCCACGCGCCAGGAGATGCGCGCCTACGTCTGCGGACAATGCCATGTCGAGTACTACTTCAAAGGCCCCGAGAAGCGCTTGACCTTCCCCTGGGCAAAGGGCCTGAAACTCGAGAACATCGTTTCCTATTACGAAGAACAAAAGTTTACAGATTGGACTCACGGCGAAACCGGCACCCCGGCTCTAAAAGCGCAGCATCCCGAGTTCGAAACCTGGAGCCAGGGTATTCACGCGCGCTCCGGTGTTACCTGCGCTGATTGCCACATGCCGTATTTGCGAGAGGGCGGGTTAAAGATCAGCGACCATAACGTCCACAGTCCGGTGCTTCAGATCAACCGCTCCTGCCAGACATGTCATCGCTGGCCTGAACAGGAGATCAAGAGCCGAGTGGAAGAAATCCAGACTCGCTTCTTCGACACCCGCAACGTCGCTCTCGATGCACTCATGGACCTGATCGCCGATATCAAGGCAGCCAAGGACGCGGGCGCTACCGACGCGCAACTCGCCGAAGCACGCGGCTACCATCGCAAAGCACAGTTCTATATTGACTTCCTTGTCTCTGAGAACTCGATGGGCTTCCACGCTTCCCAATACTCAATCAAGTCGCTCGCCGAAGCGATCGACTACTGCCGCAAAGGACAGAACTCCCTTCGGCAATTGCGCAACGTGAAAACCGCCTCCGCGGCAGTTGCCGCAACCATGGCGGGAAAGTAGGCGATTGTCATCATTGTTGACTCACTTGGTTCAAGCCAGTAGTACCGCTACAACGCCCAAGAAAGAACGTTGTCACAAACGGGTGTGATTCAGTCGCTACTGCCTCCGGAAAGAACGGCTCCACAGTGAATGCAGGCACCTGAGCTGTGTTCCGGAGGTGATGCATGCGCAAACTCTTACTCGTTGTCATGTTGGTTTGTGTCGCTGTGGCGCTCATTGCGCAAACTGGCGACAAGCCTAAGGTCCAGATTGTTCCGGCGAAACATACGTCCGCTGCATCAGGGCAGGAGATGTACAAAACCTATTGCGCCTCTTGTCATGGGGTCGACGGCAAGGGAAGCGGGCCAGCATCCTCCGCGATGAAAGAACCGGTACCGGATATCACCCGAATGCAAAGACAGAACAACGGTAAATATCCGGAAGCACGAGTCATCGAGAGCATCCGTGGTGATCGCACCATTGCGGCGCACGGCTCGAAAGATATGCCCGTCTGGGGCGCTATCCTTTCGCAGGTAAGCCGCCGGGACGAAGCTGAGCTCCAGTTGCGCTATCGCAACCTGGCTGACCACATTGCATCTTTGCAGGAAAAGTAACCACAGGAAGGGCGCGGCGAGCGTCGCGCCCTTTATTTAAAGTCATTTAAAGTTATTTAAAGTCCAATCGCATTTCGTTCGTTGGTTTGAAGCCGAGCTTTTCGTAGAGGATCCTGCCTTCATCACTGGCGTGCAGGCTCACGCTGGCGAATCCATTTTCGCGGCACCAGTGGATCGCCTCCTCCATCAGCGCCCGCGCGATCCCTTGCCTGCGGTACTCACGCTCAACGTAAACGTTCAGGATCATCGCCCTTCGCGGTTGCGGCTGATGCAACTGCCCCGGCCACGGACTGATGACGATACCGGCGCCACCTATCACTTCGCCGGCTTCATTCATCGCGAGAAATCCCCGGTACGATCCGTCGGCGACGGCGGAGTTGAAGTACTCGCGGCCCGAGATCATTACCAGGTCAAGGGCCTTTTCGTCCCGCCGACCCATGTCCCACCACATGAGCCGCCGATGCCGCAAGAGCGTCGGTATGTCCTCGGGAGTTGCTGTGCGAATGGTGAAATGTCCCATGCACTCTGGATTATCGGAAAGGTTCTCGGGTCGCTAACTTTTGTAAGTTGCACGGTATAATCCGGCAAACACAATGTCCTCGGCCTCTACATCGACTCTCGCGCCCGCGGGCGTGAAGGTCCCTGATTCACCATTTCCGTGCATAAAATCGACGGGAAGATTCCTGTCGGCCAACTGGCTGCGCGTGGTTTTGCTCTCAGCCGTCGTGCTGGTGCCGTGCTTCTGGCACAAACGGATCCAAGCCACCGATTTGGGAAGTCACGTTTACAATGCCTGGCTCGCGACACTGATCCAACGCGGCGAAGCTCCCGGCCTCTATATAGTGCCGCAGACCAGCAACGTCCTGTTCGACGTGCTGCTGAACAAGCTGTTCATTCTCGGACCTCTCGCCGCAGAGAAGGTCGCTGTATCGCTCGCTGTACTCATATTCTTCTGGGGTGGTTTTGCCTTCTGCTCAGCAGCCGCCCGACGTCCAGCCTGGGGCATTTCACCGCTGCTTGCCATGGTTTGTTACGGGTTCATGTTCAACATGGGCTTCATGAACCTATATCTGTCCGTCGGACTGTCACTGTTTGCACTGGCAATCCTCTGGTGCGGGCGTCGTTGGGACATAGCCCTCATTGCGCCCCTCTTTATGCTGATCTGGTTTGGCCACTTGCTGGGAACCGCAGGCTTGCTTTGCATCGGCGGCGTGTTGGTATTGATGCGCGTTCTCCCGGCAAGATGGCATGTCCCGCTCACGGCGATGATCCTGCTCGGTTATCTCGGAGCGCGCTGGTTCGTTCAGAAGAACTACTTCGTGCTTCCGCCGGAGACTGAACTCTACTGGATGCTCGGCGCCGATCAACTTGTGGTCTACGACGTGCCCTATGCGTGGCTGGCAAGCGGCGTGATGGCCCTGAGCTTTGCCGCAATTGCGCTCGCTCTGGTGCGGAAGAAGGCGCAGGCCTGGACTGAGAGCTCGGTCTGGATACTGGTTTATGCGGTGGTGGCGATCGCGGTTTTCCTGGCTCCGGGTGGAATCTACCATCCGAAGCTCCAGATGATGGGGTATTTGCCGGATCGCGCATCCTTATATTCCGCGGTATTACTGTGCTGTGTCCTGGCCTCGCTGAAACTGCGGAAGTGGCAGGTTGCAGGGTTCGGAGCGCTGGCTGCGGTATTCTTCGGGATGCTGTACATCGATGGCCACGAACTAGACAGGCGCGAGACGCAATTGCGTGCGCTGGCGGCAACTTTGCAGCCCCGTCAACGTGTGATCGCGACCATGTTCCAGAAACCGGGATCGCGCATCCACGAACAGCACCTGATGGACCGAGCCTGTGTTGGGCACTGTTTCCTGGTGAGCAACTACGAGGTGGCGTCGGGACAGTTTCGCATCAAGGGAGATCCGTGGAACCGCATCGTTGCCACGGAACGCAGGGTTGCGAGGGCGATGGAGATAGGGATGTATCCAGTAAGAGAGGAAGACCTGCCGCTCACACAGATCTACGCGTGCGGACCAGGGTTCCAGCAATTCTGTACTCATGAGTTGCGAGCCGGCGAACAGAATGGCCAAGTCGTGATTGACGAGTGGGAGAAGTACGGAAAGCCCAAGCAAGCAGGGACAAATTGAAGCCTAAGACAGCCATCATTATCGGGGCGGGTCCTGCGGGGCTCACTGCCGCCTACGAACTGCTCAAGCGGACGGACATACATCCGATCGTGCTCGAGATGAGCACGTACATGGGCGGCATCTCGCGGACGGTCGATTACAAGGGCAATCGCATGGACATCGGCGGTCATCGCTTCTTCTCCAAGAGCGACCGCGTGATGAACTGGTGGCTGCAGCACATTCCGGTCGGAACCGAAGCACAGGGAAACGTTCGACTTACTTACCAGCAGCAGACGCGCGAACTCGCGGTGCCGAAGACCAATGGCAATATACTCTCGGAACAGCATCGGGTGATGCTGGTTCGTCCGCGCAAGTCGCGCATCTATTTCCTGCGGCAGTTCTTCGACTACCCAATCAAGCTCTCGGCTGACACGCTCGGCAAGCTGGGCATCACGCGTACGGTAAAGATCGGTTTCAGCTACATGCGAAGCGTCCTGTTCCCGATCAAGAAGGTCGAGAACCTGGAGCAGTTCTTCATCAACCGTTTCGGACGCCAGTTGTACAAGACGTTCTTCCAGTCGTACACGGAGAAGGTCTGGGGTGTTCCGTGCGACAAGATCAGCGCCGCTTGGGGCGAGCAGCGGATTAAGGGCCTGTCGATCCGCAAGACGATCAGCCATTTCCTCGCGCAGAGGGTCAAGTCGAAGAACGGCCACTTCTCGCAGAAAGGAACCGAGACGTCGTTGATCGAGCAGTTTCTGTATCCGAAGTTCGGTCCGGGACAGATGTGGGAGGAAGTCGCGCGCAAGGTCCGCGCGATGGGCGGCGAAATCATCACGGAATTCCAGGTGAAGGAACTCGGCGTCGAGGACGGCAAGATCACGAGCGCAAGCGGAATCGCTGCGGACGGAAGCTCGCGTACGTTCGAAGGCGATTACTTCTTCTCGACAATGCCGATCCAGGAACTGGTTTCGGCGCTGAAGACCGAAGTTCCAAAGGACGCGCGCTACATCAGCGACAATCTGCAATATCGCGATTTCATCACGGTCGGTTTGCTGCTCGACGAACTGAAGGTCCGCGAAGACAACGAGCGCACGAAAAAATTGATCAGCGACAACTGGATTTACATCCAGGAGCCGGATGTACTGGCCGGGCGGTTGCAGATTTTCAACAACTGGAGTCCCCACATGGTGGCCGACCTGAACAAGGTCTGGCTTGGCGTGGAGTACTTCTGCTACGAGAACGACGACTTGTGGCGGAAGCCGGACGAGGAGATGACGCGCTTCGCCGTCGAGGAACTGGCGAAAATCGACATCCTGGAGCCACAATATGTGCGCGACGCTACGGTGGTCCGTATGCCGAAAACCTATCCGGCGTACTTTGGAGTGTACGAGCGCTTCGAAGAACTGCGCCGGTACCTGGATACGTTCGAGAACCTTTTCCTGGTGGGCCGCAACGGCATGCACAAGTACAACAACCAGGACCACTCGATGCTGACGGCGATGACGGCCGTGGACAACATCCTCGCGGGCCAAATCGACAAGACCAACATCTGGGCCGTCAACACCGAAGAGGAGTACCACGAACAGAAGGGTACGGCGGCAGCTACGACAGCCGGCAAGTGAGCGGGCGATCCAAAACGGCCAAAAATCGGGGTCCCCCCACCCCCCTCCCGGATTTGAAAACAAACCACTTACACGACAGACTATGAAAACAAAGGACTTATAAGTTGCTGATTCTACAGCTACTTACAACATCAATTTGATAACAAAGGACTTAGCTGCGAGGCACAAG
>DATMXP010000015.1 GCA_035561515.1 Terriglobales bacterium
GATGGATGGAGCGATCCTGGTGGTGGCAGCGACCGACGGTCCGATGCCGCAGACGCGTGAGCACGTGCTGCTGGCGCGCCAGGTGGGTGTGCCTTACATCGTGGTGGCGCTGAACAAGTGCGACGCCGTGGATGATCCGGAGCTGCTGGACCTGGTGGAACTGGAAGTTCGCGAACTGCTGAAGTCGTACCAGTTCCCGGGCGACGATCTGCCGGTGGTTCGTCTTTCGGCGCTGGGCGCTTTGAATGGCGAAGAGAAGTGGGAGAAGCAGATCGACGAGTTGATGGAAGCGGTGGACAAGAACGTGCCGTTGCCGGCGCGTGATGTGGACAAGCCGTTCCTGATGCCGATCGAAGACATCTTCTCGATCTCGGGCCGCGGCACGGTGGTTACGGGCCGTATCGAGCGTGGCAAGGTGAAGGTGGGCGAGGAAGTCGAGATTGTGGGCTTCCGCGAGACCAGAAAGACGGTTGTCACGGGCGTGGAAATGTTCAAGAAGCAGCTGGACGAAGGCATGGCGGGCGACAACGCCGGCTTGTTGCTGCGCGGTATACCGAAGGAAGACGTGGAGCGCGGGATGGTGCTGGCGAAGACGGCCTCGATCACGCCGCACACGAAGTTCTCGGGCAAGGTTTATGTGTTGTCGAAAGAAGAAGGTGGACGTCATACGCCGTTCTTCAAGGGCTACCGTCCGCAGTTCTACTTCCGGACGACGGACGTGACGGGCGTGGCGGAGTTGCCGGCGGGCACGGAGATGGTGATGCCGGGCGACAACGTGGACCTGGTGATCGAGTTGATCACGCCAGTGGCGATGGAGAAGGGCTTGCGCTTTGCGATCCGCGAAGGCGGACGCACGGTGGGCGCAGGCACCATCAGCGACATCATTAAGTAGGTTTGAACCGGGCCGGGTAGAGATATCCGGCCCATAACAACGGTCGGGATGCAGTAACCCGCAAGATCTTTGAGACGAAGAAAATGATTGGAAAAGAAAGAATTCGCATCCGGTTGAAAGCTTACGACTACCGCATCCTGGATCAGTCCACGGGTGAAATCGTGGAAACCGCTCGTCGTACGGGCGCCCAGATTGCGGGTCCGATTCCGCTACCGACCGTGAAGAACAAGTACTGCGTGCTGCGCTCGCCCCACGTTGACAAGAAGTCGCGTGAAGCGTTCGAAATCCGCACGCACAAGCGCTTGCTCGACATCCTTGAACCCACGCAGCAGACGGTGGACGCGCTCATGAAGCTCGATCTTCCCGCGGGTGTGGACGTCGAAATCAAGGCATTCGGAAAATAAGCGGCCAGGCCGCACCTACAGTGCCGTCAGCGAAGACGCGGGCATGATGAGGAGAAAAAGAGATCATGGCAGTCACAGGAATTCTAGGTAAGAAAGTCGGGATGACGCAGCTGTTCGATAACGACGGCAACGTGCGTCCGGCAACGATCATCCAGGCGGGTCCGTGCATCGTGACCAGCCGCAAGACCGCCACGAAAGACGGCTATGACGCCGCCCAGATCGGTCTGGTCGAGTTCGTGAAGGAATCGAAGCTGAACAAGCCAGAGCGCGGGCACCTTTCGAAGAATGACCTGCCGCCGGTGAAGTTCATGCGCGAGGTCGCGCTCGAAGTTGCCGAAGGCGATGGCGAGCACACCAAGGTTGGCGATCGCGTGTTGGTGGATATCTTCGATGGCGAGAAGTTTGTGGACATCGTCGGCATCAGCAAGGGACGCGGTTTCGCGGGTGTCGTGAAGCGGCATCATTTCGCGGGCGGACCGAAGTCGCACGGCTCGATGTTCACGATCAACGGTTCGATCGGCTCGTCGGCATATCCGTCACGCGTGTTCCCCGGAATGCGCATGGCCGGTCATATGGGTGTGGCAAAGGTTACGGTTCGCAACCTGCGCGTTCTCGGGGTGGATAAAGACGAGAACCTGCTGGTGGTCAACGGTGCGGTCCCGGGACCGAACGGCGGATACGTGGTAGTTACGAAGTCAAAGAAACCACCGAGAGAGCGTCGCGGATTCCAGGAAGCGGGTGGTCCGATCAACCCGTTGAAGGCTTCGAAGCGCGCAACCAAGAAGAAGTAGTGAAAGGGCGAGCAATCGAACTCGCAGAAGAGATAACGATATGGCAACGATTGATGTTTTAGATCTGAGCGGCAAGAAGGTCGGCACCATGGACCTGGCCGACGAAGTCTTCGGAGCGGTAAACGAAGACCTGCTGTGGGAAGCGGTGAAGCACTACCGCGCCGGCGAACGTGCCGGAACCCATGCCACCAAGAATCGCAAGCTGGTCAGCGGTTCGGGCAAGAAACTGTGGCGGCAGAAGGGAACGGGCCGGGCGCGTATCGGTTCGATCCGCTCGCCACTGTGGCGTCACGGCGGCACGGTTCACGGACCGCAGCCCCGCTCGTACGACTACACTTTCCCGCGCAAAAAGCTGCTGGGTGCATTGCGCTCGGCGCTGGCGGCAAAGCTGTCGGACGGTAAGTTGACGGTGCTCGAGAGCTTCACGCTCGACGACCACAAGACGAAGGCGTTCCGCCAGGCTCTCGACAAGCTGAACGTGGAATCGACGGCGTTGCTGGTGGATGGATCGGAAGAGAATCGCAACCTGGAATTGAGCGCGCGGAACCTGGAAGGCGTGGAACTGGTGAAGAGCATTGAAGTGCATCCGTATCACCTGCTCCGCTACGACCGCGCGATCTTCTCCCGCCCGGCGCTGGAGAAGTTGCAGAACTCGCTGAAGGCCTCGGCGCCCAAGCGTAAGGCGGAGGTGGCCTAATGAAGTCGCCCTACCAGATCATTCGCAAGCCGGTGATCACCGAAAAGGGTCTCGGCGTTAAGGAAACGGAAGGCACGCTGGTGTTCCAGGTGGCTCCGAGCGCGACCAAGACCGAGATCAAGCAGGCCGTGCAGGCCATCTTCAAGGTGAAGGTGGATTCGGTGCGGACCGCGAACTTCCCCGGGAAGGAACGCCGCCGCGGCAAGTTCGCCGGCTACCGTCCGGATTGGAAGAAGGCGTACGTGCGGTTGAAGTCCGGCGAAAAAATGCCGGAATACGCGCAGAACCTGTAAAGGGATTGAGTATGGGTGAGCAATGACTCGCCCGCTAACAGAAGCTGAAAGCCAAAAGCTGACAGCCGAGAGCTAAAGACATGGCAATTAAGACATACAGACCGATTACCCCGACGCTGCGGTTCAAGACGACTCTGGTCAACGCGGAACTCACGACCGATCGTCCCCATAAGGCGTTGCTCGAGCCGAAAAAGCGCTCCGGTGGACGCCGTAATTCCGGCGACATTACTTCGCGTTTCATCGGTGGCGGACACAAGAAGCAGTACCGCGTGATCGACTTCAAGCGCGACAAGGCCGGCATTCCCGCGACGGTGGCTTCGATCGAATACGATCCAAACCGCTCCGCGCGCATCGCCCTGTTGAGCTACGCGGATGGCGAGAAGCGCTACATCCTTCAGCCCGATGGACTGAAGGTGGGCCAGAAGATCCTGAGCGGCCCGGATGCCGACATCCTGGTGGGCAATGCGCTGCCGCTGAAAAACATCCCCGCCGGTACGGTGGTGCACAACATCGAGTTGAAGCCCGGAAAAGGCGCGCAGATGGCGCGTTCCGCGGGTGCGCAGGCGCAGTTGGTGGCAAAGGAAGGCGACTACGCGCTCCTGAAGTTGCCTTCGGGCGAGACTCGCCGCGTGATGCTCGACTGCATGGCGACCGTCGGCCAGGTAGGCAATCTCGATCACGAGAACGTCTCGATCGGCAAGGCCGGACGCACGCGCTGGATGGGCAAGAAGCCGCACAACCGCGGCGTGGCCATGAACCCGGTCGACCATCCGCACGGCGGCGGTGAAGGCAAGACCTCCGGCGGACGTCACCCGGTGACTCCGTGGGGCCAGCCGACCCGCGGCTACAAGACCCGTAACAACAAGCGCACCGACAAGTTCATCGTGGGTCGCAAGAAGTAATCAAGACGCGCGCAGCGCGCGCAACAATGGTCCCTCGGGATCGCCGGAAGCAGGCGCCCCTGGGATGACAAGGAAAAACGAATTATGCGTTCGATGAAAAAAGGGCCGTTCATTGACCAGCACTTGGTCGTCAAGATCAATGGCATGAACGAGCGCAATGAGAAGAAGGTGATCCGGACCTGGTCGCGGCGTTCGACGATCATCCCCGAAATGGTCGGCCACACGGTTGCGGTGCACAACGGGAAGAAGTTCATCCCCGTGTACGTGACGGAAAACATGGTAGGCCACAAGCTGGGCGAGTTTTCGCAGACCCGCACCTTCAAAGGACACTCGGTGAAAGCCGCAACCGAAACCGCGGCGAAGCCGGCGAAATAAGGACAGACTGAAATGGAATTCAGAGCTGAAGCACGATATATCCGGGTGTCGCCGCAGAAGGCGCGCCTCGTGCTGAATGCCATCAAGGGACAGCGCGCTGAAGATGCGATCACGACCCTGGCATTCATGAAGAAGGGCATTGCGCCCACGGTTGGAAAACTGCTCCGGTCGGCGGTGGAAAACGCCAACTACCTGAGCACGGAGAAGGGTCTCGACGTCGAACTCGACAACCTGTTCGTGAAGGACGCCGTGGCTAATGACGGTCCGCGCATGAAGCGCATCCGTCCGGCACCCATGGGCCGCGCCTATCGCTACCAGCGGCGTATCTCGCACCTGATCATCGTGTTGGGCGAGAAGCGCGCGAAGGAAGCGACGGCCACCGTGGTCGGCGAGGAAGAAGCGACGCCGAAGAAGGCCGCTCCGAAGAAGCGCGCGCCGGCAAAGAAGGCCGTTGCGAAGAAGAAGACTGCCGCCAAGAAGTCGACGGCAAAGGCTAAGAAATAGTTCACTATCCCGCCCTTCGCCAGAGGCGAGGGTCGGGGCACCCGAAAGGGTTGTAGGAGAAACGATGGGACAGAAAGTCCATCCTTATGGGTTCCGCCTCGGCGTGATCAAGCCGTGGAAGTCGCGCTGGTTCGTGGAGCGTGATTACGACAAGCTGTTGCTCGAAGACATGAAGCTGAAGAACGAGCTGAAGGACAAGCTCAAGTCGGCAGGTGTCAGCTCGGTGGAAATCGAGCGTCCGGGCAACAAGCTGCGCATCATCATCCGCACCGCGCGTCCGGGCATCATCATCGGCCGCAAGGGAACGGAAATCGACAAGCTGAAGCAGGAGCTCCAGAAGCGCACGAACCGCGATGTCTACATCGACATCCAGGAAGTGCACAAGCCGGAGCTCGATGCCCAGCTGGTGTCGGAATCGATCGCGCTGCAACTCGAGAAGCGCGTAGGCTTCCGCCGCGCCATGCGCAAGGCCGTTGACTCGGCGCAGCGCTTCGGCTGCAAAGGTATCAAGGTCCGTGTGGGCGGCCGCCTGAACGGCGCCGAAATCGCTCGTACCGAGTGGTACCTCCAGGGACGCCTGCCGCTGCACACGTTGCGTGCCGACATCGACTTCGGTTTCTCCGAAGCGCGCACCACGTATGGCGTGATCGGCGTAAAGGTGTGGATCTATCGCGGTGAAGTGTTCTCGCAGAAAAAGCGGGAGCCGCAGGTCGCCGCCGGAGCATTTTAAAAAAGCTCGTCGGTTATCGGTTGTCGGTCGTCGGTAAAACCACGACGGACCACGCGAGAGCCGATTGGCATGAACCGAAAACTGGAAACTGAGAACCGATTATGTTGATGCCGAAGAAAGTTAAGTACCGCAAGCAGCAGCGCGGACGCATGCGCGGCAAGGCGTGGCGCGGATCATCGCTGTCGTTTGGCGACTTCGGGTTGAAGGTCCTGGAGCCGGGCTACATCACTGACCGGCAGATCGAAGCCAGCCGTGTGGCGATGACCCGTTTCATCAAGCGCGGCGGCAAGATCTGGATCCGCCTCTTCCCCGACAAGCCGGTCACCAAGAAGCCGGCCGAAACCCGTATGGGAAAGGGCAAGGGCGCGCCTGATCATTGGGTCGCCGTCGTTCGCCCGGGCAAGATCCTGTTCGAGATGGAAGGTGTCTCGACGGCCGATGCGCAGCAGGCGATGAAGCTGGCGGCGCACAAGCTGCCGTTGCGCACGGAGTTCGTTACCCGCGCAACCACCGTTTAACGAATACAAGACCGGCGACCGAGAGAGCGCCGGCGCTAGAGAAAAAGATATGGCAAAAGCAGTCGACAAGATTCGCAATACAACTGACGCCGAACTGAACCACCAGGAACGCGATCTTCAGGACCAGTTGTTTCGCCTGAAGTTCCAGATGTCCATGGGACAGACGGAAAGCCTGAAAAAAATCCGCCAGCTCCGCAAGGACATCGCGCGGGTAAAGACCATTCAGCGCGAGCGTACCCTCGCCGGGGAGAAGAAATAATGGCTGATACAACAACGAAACAGCCCGGCATCCGCAAGACGGTGGTCGGCAACGTGGTTTCGACCAAGATGCAGAAGACGATCGTGGTGGAAGTGGAGCGCCGCAAGGCTCACCCGCTTTACCGCCGCGTGATCCGCATGACCAAGAAGTTCTACGCGCACGACGAGAACAACACCGCGCGCGTGGGCGATGTGGTGCGGCTCGAGGAAACGCGTCCGCTCTCGAAACTGAAGCGCTGGAAGCTCCAGGAAGTGATTCGCCGCTCCTCGCTGGCGGAAGTAGCGGAAAAGGAACCAACAGGCACCCCGGCGGCGTAACGCACGGCTCGGTGACGCAGAAGGAGAAGAGACATGGCAGTAATGATGCGAACCATGCTGGAAGTGGCCGATAACTCCGGCGCGCGGAAGCTGCAGATGATTTTGCCGTTGGGCGGGCAAACCGGACTCGTCGCCGGACTTGGTGACGTGATCACGGCGGCCGTGAAGGAATCGGCGCCCGAAGGGCAGGTCAAGAAGGGCACCGTTGTGAAGGCCGTGATCGTGCGTACTCGCAAGGAATCGCGCCGCAAGGATGGCACCTATATCCGCTTCGATTCGAATGCGGCGGTGCTCATCAACGCGGATGGCGAACCGGTCGGAACGCGCGTGTTTGGCCCGGTCGCTCGCGAACTGCGCGAGAAGAAGTTTTTGAAAATAGTCTCGTTGGCCCCGGAAGTACTTTAATCGGGTCATCGGATCATCGGGCGATTGAGTCATTGATCCCCGGTGAATGAGAGGCGCGAACGTCGGGACAATGGCCCGATGGTTCGATGGAAAAATGGCTCGATAGGATTTGAGAATGGCGACAGCGACAGTTACACCGACGAAGCACAAGCATTTCAACATCAAGCGCAACGACACCGTGAAGGTGATCTCGGGGCGCGACGCCGGTAAGGAAGGCCGTGTTCTTCGGGTCTTTGCCAAGTCCAATCGCGTGCTGGTTGAGCACGTCATGATGGTGAAGAAGCACGTGCGTCCGAACCCGCAGCGCAACATCAAGGGCGGCATCGCCGAGCAGGAGACCCCGATTTCGGTTTCCAACGTGATGGTAGTTTGCAAGAGCTGCAACCGTCCGGTGCGCGTGGGCCACGAAATTCGTGGCAATAAGAAAGTTCGCGTTTGCCGTAAGTGCAACGCGGCACTCGACTAATTCCGGTCCGGCGATTCGCCGGCCAATTGACGACCTCACGAACCCGTTGAATCGGAAACCGTGAGAGAAGGCAGCAGAGAGTAATGGCAGACGAGAAGAAACAGAAACAGCAGAAGCCGCAGCAGCAAGGCGGCGGCAAGAAAGCCAAGGGCGCGGATGCCCCGGCGGCGGTCGAAGGCGGTCGCCCGAAGGCGTCGAGCCGTCATACGGCCCGCATGCGCGAGAAGTATCTGAAGGAAGTCGCTCCGGCCCTGCTGAAGGAATTTGACCTGAAGAACGCCATGGCGGTGCCGAGGCTGGAAAAGGTCGTCATCAACATGGGCGTGGGCGAAGCGACGCAAAATGCGAAGCTGCTCGATCCCGCGGTGAACGAGTTGACGGCGATCACCGGCCAGAAGGCCGTGGTCACCAAGGCGAAGAAATCCATCGCGGCTTTCAAAGTCCGCGAGGGTATGCCGATCGGCACCATGGTCACCTTGCGTGGCGACCGCATGTACGAGTTCCTCGACCGGTTGATCAATGTGGCCCTGCCCCGTGTCCGCGACTTTCGCGGCGTGAGTGGCAAGTCATTCGATGGCCGTGGCAATTACACGCTCGGCCTGCGCGACCAGTTGATCTTCCCGGAGATTGACTACGCCAAGGTTGAAAAGCTGAAGGGCATGAACATCACCATCGTGACCACGGCGCGCAACGATGAACAAGCGCGTGCGCTGCTGAGACACATGGGCATGCCGTTCCGGCAGTAGTTTTTGATGAAAGGGTACGGCCTTGGTCGTGCCGGTGAACGATTCAAACCGATCGAGGCTTGAGCCCCGGCGGATTGTCAAAGGAATACATGGCTACAACAGCAAAACGAGTAAAGGACGCCAAGAAGCCGAAGTTCTCTTCGCGGCAGCATAACCGTTGCAAGATGTGTGGACGCCCTCGCGGATATCTCCGCAAGTTTGGCATCTGCCGCCTCTGCTTCCGCCTGCTGGCGCTTCGTGGAGAAATTCCAGGCGTTTCGAAGTCGTCCTGGTAAACCGATGAGGAGCTAGAGGCGAAGGGCGAGAGGCTAGTGAAGATCGCTAGCTGCCAGCCGCGAACCGCTAGCTGCTAATAACGTTGTTGCAGGTTCTCCCCATAATCGGGAGCGAACGGGCAACGCAAGGAGAAGGTAAAGCATGACCGATCCGGTCGCAGATTTCCTGACTCGCGTTCGTAACGCGATCAAGGCGAAACAACAGAAGGTAGATGTACCGGCCTCGAAGCTGAAGGCGGAAATCGCCCGCATCCTCAAGGAAGAGGGCTATATCTCGAACTTCAAGGCCACCGAAGAGAACGGGCAGAAACTGCTGCGCGTGTACCTGAAGTACAGCAACAGCAACGAAGCCGCCATCTCGAACCTGGAGCGCGTATCCAAGCCGGGCTGCCGTGTGTACGTCGGCCGCACGGAGATTCCGCGCGTGCTGGGCGGATTGGGGATCAACATCCTCACGACTCCGCGTGGCGTGATGACCGGCCGTGAAGCCCGCAAGCAGGGCGTTGGCGGCGAGATCCTCTGCCAGGTTTGGTAATACCAGTGGTGATGGCTGAGTGTCAGAGGTTTAAAAGCCTCGGCGACGATGCCAAATAGCAGCTGAAAGCGGAAGAACGAAGTTCGACCGCCATTTAAGCGAGAGAAGAGAACAATGTCGAGAATCGGTAAAAAACCAATTGCAATCCCCTCGGGCGTGAAAGTTTCGGTCAACGGCAACGTGATCGAAGTGCAGGGTCCGAAGGGTAAACTCGAGACCCGCATCCCTCAGGGTGTGAGCGTCGAGCAGAAAGACGGAACGCTGGTGGCCACGCGTCAGAACGACTCGCAGGCCGCTATTCACGGACTTTCCCGCGCGTTGCTGAACAACGCCGTCACGGGCGTCACCAGCGGCTGGACCAAGGAACTGGAGATCGTCGGCATCGGCTACAAGGCCGAGTTGAAGGGCAAGCAGACCGTGGTGTTCAGCCTCGGCTTTTCGCACCCGATCGAAGTTCCTATTCCGACCGGCATCAGCGTCGCCGTGGACCCGAAGTTCACGCGCCTGACCGTCACCGGAATCGACCGGCAGAAGGTCGGACAGATTGCCGCGGAAATGCGTTCACTGCGTCCGCCCGATCCGTACAAGCAGAAGGGCGTGCGTTACGTCGGCGAGAAACTGAAGAAGAAGGTCGGCAAGACCGGAGCGAAATAATCGCGATAAGACGGCCCGGTAGCGGGTCCCTGGCATAGAACCCCAGGACTGGAAAAACAATGATTACGAAGACACAGAAAAATCAGAAGCGCGTTCGGATCCACGATCGCATCCGCAAAAAGTTGCAGGGTACGAGCGAGCGTCCGCGCCTGAGCGTTTACCGTTCCACCGCCCACATCTACGTCCAGATCATCGACGACCTCAAGGGTGTCACCCTCGTGTCGGCGAGCACCGCGGAAGCAAAGAGCAAGACCGGTGGGAACCTGGCGTCGGCGAAGGAAATCGGTAAGCAGGTTGCGGAGAAGGCTAAGGCGAAGGGAATCGACAAGGTCGTTTTCGATCGTGGCGGATACCTGTATCACGGGCGCGTGAAGGCGCTCGCCGATGCCGCGCGTGAAGCCGGACTGAAGTTCTAGAAAGTAATGGTTGGCCTTGGCGGCCGACAAGAGAAGAGAGTCAAATGCCATCAATTAAGAAGAAGCTTGACGCGGGGAACTACAACCTGAAAGACCAGGTGGTTTCCATCAATCGCGTGACGAAAGTGGTAAAAGGCGGCAAGAACCTGTCGTTCTCGGCGCTCGTCGTGGTGGGCGATCCGAGTGCGGGCGTGGTCGGCTACGGTTCGGGCAAGGCGAAAGAAGTCCCGATGGCGATTCGCAAGGGCATCGAGTCGGCGAAGAAGAACCTGGTCCGCGTCAATCTGACGCAGACGACCATTCCTCACCTCGCCCTCGGACGCTATGGTTCCGGCAAAGTGTTGCTGAAGCCCGCTCCCGAAGGAACCGGCGTCATCGCCGGCGGCGCGGTGCGCGCGGTCATGACTTCGGCTGGGATCCAGAACGTCCTTACGAAGTCGATTGGAACCACCAACCCGCATAACGTGATCAAGGCCACCTTCGACGCCCTGGTACAGCTCCGTGACCGCAGCGAAGTGGCGGCCCTGCGCGGCAAAGCCGTGGAGGAACTCTAATGGCCGGGAAGAAAACGATGAAACTGAAGTGGGTGCGCTCCATGGCGCAGGCACCGGTGAAGCACAAGCTGGTGATCAAGGGACTCGGGTTTACCCGCCTGAACCAGGTGATCGAGCGTGAAGACACGCCGTCGATCCGTGGCATGGTGGCGAAGGTTCCGCACCTGGTCGAGTACGTAAAGTAGCAGCTAGCAGTTAGGGGCTAGCAGCTAGTGAGGATTCCTAGCCGCTATCAGCTATCCCCTAGCCCCTGATAAGAGAGATTCGAAATGGCATATAACTTATCGACGATTCGAGCACCAAAGAAGGCGAACGAGAAGCGCAAACGCGTCGGCCGTGGTATGGGCTCCGGCATGGGCAAGACCTCGACCCGTGGCCACAAGGGACAGGGTTCCCGCAGCGGTTCCAGCACCATGCGCGGATTTGAAGGCGGCCAGATGCCCCTTCATCGCCGCTTGCCCAAGCGCGGCTTCACCAATATTTTCCGTACCGAATACCAGGTGATCAACGTTGCCGACCTGGCGGGCCTCGGCGAGTCTGAGATCACGCCTGAAGTACTTAAGAAGGCACGCCTGATTAAGGGTAAGGATGCATTGATCAAAGTCCTCGGAGATGGTGAACTAAAGAGCGCCATCACCGTGCATGCACATAAGTTTTCGAAGACGGCCCAGGAGAAGATCACCAAGGCCGGCGGGAAAGCCGAAATCCTTCAATAAGGATCGAGCGCGGCCGGTGGGCAATTTCTCCGGCCAAAGGACCCAGTAGATGTTCGAGAAACTGGCAAACATATTTAGAATTCCGGACCTGCGCAAGCGTGTGTTGTTCACGCTGGGGTTGCTCGCGGTGTACCGCCTGGGCGCTCACATTCCGACCCCGGGCATTAACGCGTCGCTTCTGCAGCAGTTTTTCGAGCAGAACCGCGGATCGTTCCTGGGTTTCGTTGATCTGTTCAGCGGCGGAAACCTGCGCCGGTTGACCATTTTCGCCCTCGGCATCATGCCGTACATTACGGCATCCATTATTCTTCAGCTCTTGACCGTCGTGTACGAACCGCTGGCCAAGTTGCAGAAGGAAGGCGAACTCGGCCGCAAGAAGATCACCCAGTGGACGCGTTACCTCACCGTCATTCTCAGCGCCCTGCAGTCGTTCGGTATTGCGATCACCCTGGAACGCCAGACGGTTTCCGGCGGCGTCGCCTTCGTCACCAACCCCGGATGGGGTTTCGTACTGATGACCATGCTGACCCTCACCACCGGTTCGGCGTTCATCATGTGGCTGGGCGAACAGATCACCGAGCGCGGAATCGGCAACGGTATGTCGCTGCTGATCTTTGCCGGTATCGTCGTCGGCCTGCCGCGCGGCGTGGTTGACCTCATCGACAAGATGCGCAACGCCAGCTGGGGCTATGTCATGGTCCCGGCACTGCTGATCTTCATGGTCGCGGTGGTTGCGTTTATCGTCTTCGTCGAACGCAGTGAGCGACGAATACCCGTGCAATACGCCAAGCGCGTGGTCGGCCGCAAGATCATGGGCGGACAGAGCACCCATCTTCCGCTGCGCGTCAATTCAGGCGGCGTGATGCCGGTCATCTTTGCATCCTCGCTGTTGACCCTGCCGCAGACCGTCGGGTTCGCCGTGAAGGGCGAAGGATTTTTCGGGAAAACGTTCGGCTGGCTGGTCGACGCCCTTAAGTGGGGCGAGCCGCTCTATACACTGCTCTACGTGGTGGGGATCATCTTCTTTGCCTACTTCTACGTGAGCATCGTGTTCAACCCGAACGACGTTGCCGACAACATGCGGAAGTACGGCGGGTTCATCCCCGGTATTCGGCCGGGCAAGCGGACCTCCGACCACATCAACGATATTCTGACCCGCATCACCCTCGTGGGAGCCCTGTACCTGATCGTCATCTCCCTGATTCCGGAGTGGATGATCGCGGGCATCAAGCTGAACCACCTTTGGGTGATCGGACCATGGTTCGACCATCCAAGCTGGACCTGGCTTACGAACGGATTGAACGTCAACTTCTACTTCGGTGGTACGTCGCTGCTGATCGTGGTTGGCGTCGCCATGGATACGGTGCAGCAGATCGAGGCACAACTGATCATGCGGCACTATGAAGGATTCACCCCGCGCAGTGGTCGGATTCGCGGCCGCCGCGCGTGGTAACACCCGAACGTCACAGGGTTTTGTGACGCAGTCAGGTGTGTTTGCATGCCTGACAGGTTATAGTCGGCCCTCCTGCTAAGGGTTTTGCCAGAGGAGACTGGTAAGGCCGAAAAACGGGTGGAGGGTAGACAAGATGGAAGCCCAAACCGCGATGATAAATATGGGATCCAAAGCAGCAGATCCCAAAACACGGTTTGTAGGGGCCCTGATCCTGCTCGGTGCACCGGGTGCGGGGAAAGGTACACAGTCGAAGATCATCTCGGCTAAGTACGGGATTCCCCAGATTTCGACCGGAGATCTGCTGCGTGAAAACGTAGCGAAATGCACCGAACTTGGCAGGTCGGCCAAGGCGATCATGGAGCGCGGGGAACTCGTCCCGGACCACCTGGTCCAGGACATGCTCGCGAAACGGATCGTCGAAGGCGGTGATACCAACCGGGGATTTATCCTCGATGGCTTCCCGCGGACCCTGGCCCAGGCGCAGTGGTTGGATGGATTTTTGGAGGCGTGGACGGCCGCAGTGAACCCCGGACACACGACACCTCCGGTTGTGATCAACGTCGCCGTCGGTTATAATCAGTTACTTAGGCGGCTCACCGGACGTCGTTCTTGTCCCACCTGCGGGCGGATCTACAACGTTTATCTCCAGCCTCCACGCGTAGCGGATTTATGCGATATTGACGGGTCTGTGCTCGCCACGCGCCGCGACGATTGCGAGGAAGTGATTTCCGAGCGGCTGAGCGCGTATGAGCGGCAAACCCTGCCCCTGATCGACTACTACCAGTCGCGGGGCACGTTACATGAGATTGACGGCGAACAGGAACTGAGCGAAGTGACTGACGCCGCTTTAAAGATTGTTGAGAATGGCGATCGTCTGTAAATCATCGGCGGAAATCGAAAAGATGCGCCGAAGTGGTCGAGCCGTCCGGCAGGTGCTGGACGAACTGGCGGCCATGGTGAAACCCGGGATCAGCACCATGGACCTGGAACGGACCGCCGCCAGGAAAATAAAGGAACTCGGTGCGAAGCCGGCCTTCAAGGGATATTACGACTATCCCTGCTGCCTCTGTACCTCGGTCAACAACGAGATCGTACACGGCATCCCCAGCGAGAAGCGGGTTTTGAAGGAAGGCGATATCGTCTCGATTGATTGCGGCGTCGTGCTCGACGGTTTCTATGGAGACTCTGCGATCACGGTTCCGGTGGGCGACGGGCAGTCTGACCAGATTAAGAAGCTGCTCGAGGTCACCAGGGAATCGCTCTTTAAAGGGATCGAGAAGGCCAAGGTTGGTAACACCGTCGGCGATGTAGGCGCGGCCGTGCAGGAATATGTGGAAGCCGCAGGCTTCAGCGTGGTTCGCGAGTTCGTCGGCCATGGAATCGGGACCAAGTTGCACGAAGATCCGCAGGTTCCGAACTTCGGCACCAAGGGCCATGGGGCGCGGTTGCGCGAAGGCATGGTGCTGGCGATCGAGCCGATGGTGAACGTAGGCCGCCCCGGAGCGCGCGTCCTGGAAGATAAGTGGACCGCCGTTACCGAGGACGGAAGTTTTAGCGCTCATTTTGAGCACTGTGTCGCGATCACGCAGGATGGACCGGTGATCCTGACGCAATAGGTTGAGGCGTCTGCGGGCGTTAGAGTCCCGCGCCGAAATCCTGAGGCGAAGCCGAGGGATGAATTGATAACAAGGACTGAATGAGCAAGGAAGACGCGATTGAAGTTATGGCAGTGGTCATCGAGCCCCTGCCCAATGCGATGTTCCGGGTAGAACTGGAAAACAAGCACCAGGTTTTAGCTCATGTCTCCGGCAAGATGCGTAAGAACTTCATCCGCATCCTCCCCGGCGACAGGGTCGCGGTAGAGCTGTCACCCTATGACCTGACCCGCGGCCGTATCGTTTACCGATACAAATAAGGGTTGGAAGAAGAAGAGGACAGAATTATGAAGGTACGGGCCTCCGTAAAGAAGATTTGTGACAAATGCAAGGTGATCAACCGCCACGGTGTGGTGCGCGTCATCTGCGAAAACCCGAAGCACAAGCAGCGTCAGGGATAAGGATTTAGAGGAACTATGGCACGCATTTCAGGTGTTGATCTTCCGCGCAACAAGCATGTGGTGATTGCGCTGACTTACATTTACGGCATCGGCAACTCCCGCTCGCACAAGATCCTGCAGGCGGCCGCAGTCGAGCCCACCAAAAAGGTACAGGACCTCGCGGAAGATGAAGTGAACCGCATCCGCCAGGTCATCGAGAACGAAGGCAACGTCGAAGGCGACCTTCGCAAAGACATCTCGATGCACATCAAGCGGCTGATCGAAATCGGTTCCTACCGTGGGTTCCGTCATCGCCGCAGCCTGCCGGTTCGCGGACAGCGCACGCACACCAACGCGCGCACCCGCAAGGGACCGCGTAAGGGCACCGTCGCCAACAAGAAGAAGGCAGCGGCCAAGACATAGAAGTCAGCTATTAGCTTTTAGCTCTCAGCCAGTTCTGCTGAGCTAACGGCTAAGAGCTAAAAGCAAGGTTTAACTTTGATTCCAGCGCCCGCTATCGGAACAAACTGATAGCCGGCAGCTGATAGCTGAGAGCTCAAGAAAAATGGCAAAAGCACAGGGCGGCGCAGCCGCCGGCGAGAAAAAAGGCAAGAAAGGCAAGACATTCAAGCGCCGCGAGCGTAAGAACGTTCCTTTCGGAATCGTTCACATCCAGGCGTCGTTCAATAACACGATCGTCACGATCGCCGACCAGAGCGGAAACGTGATTTCGTGGAAGAGTTCGGGTTCGCTCGGCTTCCGCGGATCCCGCAAGGGCACTCCGTTTGCGGCCCAGCAGGCTGCCATGAACGCCGCCAATATGGCGCGCGATCACGGTCTGCGCAGCGTTGAAGTCCGCGTCAGCGGTCCCGGCTCCGGACGTGAATCGGCCATCCGTGCTCTCGCTGCCGCTGGCATCGAAGTGCGCGCGATCAAGGACGTTACGCCGATTCCGCATAACGGCTGCCGTCCGCCGAAGCGCCGCAGAGTCTAATTCGGTCGTCAGCTTTCAGTCATTAGTCGTTAGCTGCTTCTGCCAACGACCAACGACTAACGACCAACGACAAGAAATTCGGAGCAGGGAAGAAAGGTCGCCAAACCCGTAAACCTCTCCCAAGAAAAGAAACAGGAGATTTACATTGGCACGTTATAAAGACGCAGTCTGCCGCCTTTGCCGTCGCGAAGGCATGAAGCTCTTCCTCAAGGGCGCAAAGTGTTTCACCGATAAGTGCCCCGTCGAGAAACGGAATTACGCTCCGGGTCAGCACGGAAAAGACAAGAAAACCAAGGTCGTCGGCTACGGTCTTCAGCTTCGCGAGAAGCAGAAGGCAAAACGTATTTACTTCGTCAACGAAGGCCAGTTCCGCAACTACTATGAAGTTGCGTCGAACGCCACCGGCGTCACCGGCGAATTGCTCCTGCAGCAGCTTGAGCGCCGTCTCGACAACCTGGTCTTCCGCCTTGGATTTGCGAATGCCCGCCGTCAGGCACGCCAGCTCGTCCGTCACGGACATGTGTCCGTCAACGGCCGCAAGGTGAATATTCCTTCGTACCAGGTTCGGCCGGGCGACGAGATTGCGGTCCGCGAGGAAGCGAAGAATCTCGACATCGTGAAGAACGGCCTTGAGTTCGCCAGCCATCAGGCTGCGCCGACCTGGCTGGAAGTCGATCGCGAAGGCATGAAGGGACGCTTGCTCTCTCTGCCGAAGCGTGAAGACATCAATCTGCCGATCAACGAGCAGCTGATCGTCGAACTGTACAGCAAGTAATAGCGAATTTGGCCCTTTTCCGGTCCCGCTCAGCCTTGGCTGCGCCAACTTCACACCGGGCCTTTGAAGTTGCAGCCTTGAGCCACAGGGACGGAAGGAGAACACACAATGCTTTGGAAAGGTTTCCAAAAGCCGAAGCGTCTCGCGGTTGATACCGAGACACTCACCGACAAATATGGCCGCTTCTGGGCCCAGCCCTTCGAGCGCGGATTCGGAACCACCATCGGGAACGGACTGCGCCGCGTACTGCTGAGCTCCATCGAAGGCGCCGCCATCACCGCCGTGAAGATCGAAGGCGTGCTCCACGAGTTCCAGTCGATCGCCGGCGTGGTTGAAGACGCAACCGACATCATCCTCAACCTCAAGCAGGTCCCGTTCAAGCTGAACGGAGAAGGCCCGAAGGCTATTTACCTTCGCGCCGACCAGCCCGGTGTTGTCACTTCCGGCATGATCGAGACCGATGCCGACGTTGAAGTCCTCGACAAGAACGTCTACATCGCCACGGTTTCCGAGGGCGGCAAACTCGACATGGAAATGCGCCTGAAGCGCGGTCGCGGATATGTTTCCGCCGACAAGAACTTCGACGAGGACCTCGGTCTCGGATTCATTCCGATCGACTCCGTTCACTCGCCCGTGCGCAAGGTCAACTACACGGTCGAAGCTGCCCGTCTCGGACAGATCACCGACTACGACAAGCTGACCCTGGAAGTATGGACCAACGGCTCCGTCAATCCGGCGGACGCCATCGGCCTCGCTGCGAAGCTGCTGAAGGATCACATGACGATCTTCATCAACTTTGAGGAAGAGATCGAGCCGTCCATGCACGCGCCCAGCTCGGAAGATCGCAGCGGCAAGCCGCAGATCCGCAACGAGAACCTGAACCGCTCCGTCGAAGAGCTTGAGCTTTCGGTCCGCAGCTACAACTGCCTGAAGAACGCGAACATTCAGACCATCGGCGAACTGGTCCAGAAGACCGAAGCTGAGATGCTGAAGACCAAGAACTTCGGCCGCAAATCGTTAAACGAGATCAAGGAGATCCTCGCGACCATGGGCCTGTCGCTCGGCATGAAGATCGACGAGCACGGCAACGCGGTCCCGGGCAATCAGCCTTCGGTTCCGTCCATGGGCGGCTACGGAAATTACTAATCAGCAGTACAGATAAAGTTTGAAGGACTAAAACCATGCGTCACCTTAAAGCAGGCAAGAAGCTCGGACGGAACACCAGCCATCGTCGCGCTCTGTTGCGCAACCTGGTCACTTCGCTGATCGTGGAAGAGCGTATTGAAACCACGGAAGCGAAGGCAAAAGCCATGCGTCCGCAAGTCGAAAAAATGATCACTCTCGGCAAGAAGGGCGACGTCAGCGCACGCCGTCTCGCTGCCGGATACTTGATGACCCGCGACGCCGTGACCAAGTTGTTCGACACCGTTGCGCCCCGTTTCGGCGACCGCAACGGCGGCTATTTGCGGATCATTCGCAAGGGATGGCAGCAGGGCGATGGCGCCGAGAAGGTGTACATCGAACTGCTCGGCTCCGAGAAGGTGATCGACGAGAAGCGCCAGAAACGCGCTGAAGCCCGTGCCAAGCGTGCCGAAGAGGCCCGCAAGGCGATGGAAGAAGCGCAGGCAGAACAGCAGGCGGAAGGCGGAGAAGCGCCGGCAGCCGAAGGCGGCGAAGAAAAGAAGTAAGCCGGTTCTCGTCTCAATTCAAAAGCGCACCCGCGTAGGGTGCGCTTTTTCTTTTTGGGGCTGGTTATCTCTTCCGTCGGATCAGCAGACCAAACAGCATCCCGGTCAAGAAGGCGGCGGTTGCTGCCCCAATCACCGTCTCAATGGGATGACGTTTCACCCGCTGCGTGTTCTCCTCCATAAAGTCCTCGATCGCGTCGCCACCGTGCTTCGCGGCACGCTTTGCAACCGCGATGCCGTCATCCATCGCTTCTGCCAACCGCGACGCGGCGCGAGAAACCTTGTGGGCGGAATCAGTTAAGTGCTCGCTGACTTTTTCCATCACAGCTTCCGGCATGTTGTACCTCCTTTGCAGGCCTCACTTTCGCTGTGCACCCTTCAGTTTGAACCCGTCCTTGGGGAATTCCAGCAAATTTGAGACGAAAAGTTGCGACGAGTACCAAATCGGACCGGCGAATCCACCAGTCCTCGGTTGTCAAAGTGCTACTATTCCGGACAGGGGTGGCCTTTTTTATGACATCGGAAGAGCAGTCGATCCTTGCCGTTTTGCAGCACCTTGAGCAGTGTTGGAATACCGCCGATAGCCATGGTTTCGCAACCGTGTTTGCCGAAGACGCAACTTTCATTCAGATTTTCGGCGGACAACTGGACGGTCGTTCGGCCATCGAAGCCTCGCATCGCGCTATCTTCGACACAATCTACAAAGGCAGCCGTTCTCGCTGGGAACTGCGCAGCGTTCGTTGGATCAAGCCAGATGTTGCGGTTGCATTCACCCAGGCACACGTCGATTTCTTCGAAGGCGATCAGCCCCGCGCACTCGATACGCGCCCGACCATGGTGATGGTCAGGACGGAAGGGAAGTGGCAGATCGTCGCCTTCCAGAATACCCGTATTGCGCCGATGCCGGCGGCAGCTCAGGCGGCCAGTGCTCTGGCCACCTAGACACCGGGTTGCATCGCAGGGTTGTCACCAAACGTGCCTTAACCGTTGGTGGGTTACCCCCCAGCCAATCCGCCTACTCCTGCTTCTGCAATAGCTTCACCGCATAAGCAAACGCCACCGCCGAGAAGGCCACAAACGCTACGCCCTGCCACAGCACCGTCTGTGCGTTGCCCAGGCCGATCGACGTATACCGGAACCAGTCGATCTGCCACGTGATCGGGTTCAGCGACGCCGTTGTCCGAAGCCATGCCGGCAGCGGCTCCAGTGGATAAAACATCGAACTCGCGAACAGGAACACGAAGTAGAAGATCGACGTGATGCTGTTAAACACATCGTTACGCCGTGTCTTCAGCGCGAAGATCGAGTAGAAGAAGAACCATCCCGCCGTGCCCACTGCCATCCCCAGGAACGTCAGCGGCACGCGCGACCACGTCAGGCGGATGTCGAACAGCAGCCATCCCAGCCCCAGCGCGATGGCCGCCTGCAGCAGCGCGATGAAGACGTTCACCAGCACCTTGCCCAGCAGGTATTCCGCGCGGCTTATCGGATACGTCAGCATTTCGAAAAAGATGCCGTTATCGCGATCCAGAAAGAACGACCACGACGTATTCGCCGCAATCCCAAAGCTCGCCATCGCCAGCACGCCGCCGAGAAAGAATGCGTTGTAGTCCATGCCCGGCACATTCACCGGCATCTCCAGCGCCGCATTCACGCCCACGCCGAACACCAGCATGTAGCACAGCGGATACGCCAGGTCCCAGAACACGAACGTCAGGTTCGTCGCCCGAATCATCGCCTCGCGATACACGATTGCCTTCAGCGTACTCATGCCACCATCTCCTTCTTCGTCAGCTCGATGAAGATGTCCTCGAGCGATGCGCTGTTCAACTCCACTCGCAGCACGTTGCGTCCGCGTGCCAGCGCCGTAATGATGTCGAGCACACGGCCTTCGCGTGCCTTCACCGTCATCTCCACCGTGTGATGGTCCACCTGTACTCGGATCGGTTCGAACTGCTTCACTTCGGCTTCAATCCCTTCGGGCACCGCATCGAACGTCATGCTCACGTCGTAAACGCCCTGCGACAGCAGCTTCAGCGTATTCAAATCGCCACGCGCCACCTGCTTGCCCTTGTTCATGATCAGGATGTCGTCACAAAGCTCCTCGGCCTCACTAAGGATCTGCGTCGTCAACACGATCGTGCGTCCCTTTGCGGCCTCTGCCCGAAGCGACTCCATCACCTCGCGCTTCAGGATCGGGTCCATACCCGTCGAGAACTCGTCGAGAAACAGGATCGGCGTCTCCACCATGAACACCTTCGCCACCTGCACCCGTCGCTTGAAGCCGCCGCTCAGGTCCTGCACCTTGTTGTCGGCTTCGGCGTTCAGTTGGAAGCGGTCCATCACCTCCGCCGCGCGGTCCATCGCCTGCCGGCCGGTAAGCCCGTGAAATCGCGCGAACGTCAGCAGGTTATCGCGCACGGATAGGAACAGTTCCACAGCGGTGTCCTGGAGTACGGCCGAAATCCTGCGGCGCACTTCCAGCGGTTTCTCTTCCACGTTGAATCCGAGGATTCGCACCGTTCCCTCCGTCGGACGCCCCAGCGTGGTCAGCACTCTCAACATGGTCGACTTCCCGGCGCCGTTCGGGCCGAGCAGTCCGAAGATCGTACCTTCCTCGACCGAAAAGCTCATTCCATCCACGGCACGCACCGGTGCGCGTCCCCGCGACTCGTAAACCTTTACCAGGTGCTCAACTTCAATCACATGTCTGCTCATTCGTTGTCTCGCTCAATGCATGCGATCGCGACAAAACAAGGCGATCGAAAGCTCATTTTTGAAGTATGCGGAGAAAGGACAAGTCCGGCAAAAGCCAGGGCTGGCAGCCGTACCTGCGGGAACTACTTACGCGATGGTGCGGATTCTCATCGGAAGGACTCTCTGGAAACTAATCTAGCCTGACGTTCAACGTTCGGTCAACCGTCAGGGACGAGTTGTGACTCCCCTCAACTAGTCGCAACTGCGGCATTCCTTGCTTCTGCGCGCGCTTGGCTGCGTTGCATCAGCGCAACGCTCTCCCGGTCGAGCCTCAGCGACATTTCCATCAAGTCGCGCGACCTTTCCTTCAGTGCTCGAGATTGTTCAATGATAACTTTCGATTGCGTTACCAGTGCCAGGCCGTTCTCGCGTGTAAGCGTCATCTGCGCCTCTTTCCACTGCGCAGATAAGGCCGTGTCGCTACGGCGGGATTACTTGCGTAGAACTCCACCATACACCTGATTAGACCGCCATTCCGTCATGGCGCAAAAAGGCGTAGTTCTGCGGAACTTTACCCTCAAATCCAAACCTTCGACGCTGGCGCTGAGGTTGTCGCGTCCTCGTCCCGCGGATACTCCGGCGGCGGGCCGACGCGGTTCATGCGCGCATAATTTGGGATTGCCAACATTTCAGAGCCATCCGCCCATTCACCTCGAATGACCATTACGCCACCGAGCAGGTCAGACCTCCATTCGGTCCGCAGCGGAGCGTCGCCAAGCTTCTGATCAATATTCCGATTATCCGCACGTTCCAGGTTGTAGACCAGCGGGCCATACTTCAGCGCCACCAGTCCGGCATCCGCCGCAATTCGCGGATCCGCCGTCACTCGTTGCGGCCCCATCGGTAGCTCCAATTCAATTCGATCTCCAGCTTTCCACTCGCGCGTCACTACGGCATAGCCTTTCTCGATAGCAGGCGTGAACTTCTTTCCATTGACCTTGAAGCTCTTCACGCCCCGAACCACGGGCGAGTCTTTATACAGCTTGCTCGTTGTGCGATCCGGAATCCGTACGTGGACGGAGAACCTCTTCGCCTGCTCAGGATTTACCGTGATCGCAACCGTACCCTTCCACGGATAATCCGTCTTCTGCGCCACCTCCACCGCTGTTCCGGCGATATCGCCAACGTCAATTCGGCTGCCCACGAACATGTTCACGTACAGACCCGCCTTGCTCTTTGCATACGTCCAGGTCGGAATCATCAACAGCGTTCGCGTAAAGTTTCCCACGCAGCACGGACACACGTGCCACTGCGCGCGTTCCGTATCCACCAGCGGATTCGTATAGCAGAAGCTCTTGCCATCCAGCGCAACGCCACCCAGCAGCGCGTTATACATCGTTTGCTCGTACAGGTCGGCATACTTCGCGTCGTGATACGCCAGGTTCAACTTGTACTGAAAGAACACCAGTCCGCAGCTCGAACACGTCTCGCAATAGGCATCGTTCGGAAGCGAGTAGTTCGGTCCGAAGCCCTCCGACGTTTCGCCGCTCCCGATCCCGCCCGTCACGTAGTACTTCTTGTTCACCATGTTGTCCCACAGTGACATGACCGCGCCCTGGTAATACGGATCGTGTGTCTCGGCGGCGATGTCCGCCATGCCGGAGTAAAAGTAAGTCGCCCGCACCGCGTGACCTACAGCTTCGTACTGCTGTCCCGGAGGCAGATGGCTCTGGTCATATTCCGAGCCTCCACGGCGCGAATCCAACAAAAACTTCGCCAGCGCAATATACGCATCGCCCCGGTGATTGCCTTCCTGATCGTTGACGAAGCGTCCAAAGCGCACCAGCGCCTGCTCCATCTCCTGGTGCCCGTCATACCATTCCTTCTTGCCCGGGCCGATATTCGTCACCCAGCAGTCAGCCAGTTTCTTCGCCGCGCTATACAGTCGAAGGTCCTTGCCGTCTGTAAGCGTGTAATGGTTGATGGCCGACTCGATAAAGTACCCCGCCACATATCCTTCGTGATTGCCCCGATGTTCCGGCGACCATCTCTCCGGCCAGTTCTTCCGATCCTCGAGCGTGTAGGCCGTCTGCAGATACCCGTCCGGCATCTGCGCCCCCAGAATGATCGGGATCCACCGGTCCAGTGTCGTGCGCATCATCTCTTGCGCCCGTAGCGTCTCCGCATCGCCGTTCGCGTCTACCATCAGCGCGATGCACATCGACTCCACCATCTGGTGCACCCAGGCATTCGAGAACACGTAGCCCTTGTGCTTCCCATGAGGTTCGCCGCGGAGTGCTTTACCGGCCTCGATAAAGTTGTCGATCCCGCCATCGCCGCGCATCTTCGCAATGTCCGTCCGCTCGCACATCCGGATGCAATGCGGAATCCAGTTCACGATCAGCGACTTCGCGCGCTCATTCCAGAACCGGCTGTCGATGGAGTACCTGCGCGTATACACCACATCCAGCCGGTCTTTTGGCGGAGGCGGTTCCACATGTACCGCTATCCTCTTCGACCTGTCGTCGGAGCCGGAAGCCGCGAGCGCCAGCACGTAATCGCCCGGCGCCGAGAATAGCGCCGTCGTCGTCGGTGAATCAGCTCGCGCGAACGTCACCTTTCCGGGCCCATCGGCTTTCAGCCATCGTGAGGCATTGCCCGGTGAATCCTCCAGCCACGTTACCTTGCCGGCCAGATACGTTTGCGAGCCGAGCATCACCGATCGGTCCACGCCGGCATCAATCACCGGCGAAAGTCCGGGAGCCGCGCCATGGTTAAAAACTCTCCATTCGAGAATGCCCGCCGGGTGTCCTTTCTGGGCCGTGACCACGAGGCGTACCTTGCTGGTCTTTACCGGCTTGAAGGTCGTCATGTTGAACGCGTCGGCCGCCACGCCCAGACCTTGCGGCTCGCTTACCTCTTCGAAATCGCTTCCATCCCAGTAGAGAATTCGATAGCTCGCCGGCGCCTGCATCGTCTGCGGACTGCTGGCTCCTGGTATCGCCACACCCTTCGGACGTTCCGCCGCCCAGTAAACCTCAATCTTGTTGACCGTAACCGGTTCGCTCCAGTCATACTGCACCCACGATTCGCGCTTCCTCTCAACTTCCCACGAGTGTTGCAGTGGGTACATTCCGTGAGAGCGGTCAAACGAACTCTCGGGTACGAAGCCGTCGTTGAGCGCGGAGATCTTGTTCTCGCTTCTCGGAGTCATACTCGACGGAGCAGCCACGCGCGCGACATTCAGGGCACCGGCAGAACCCTGAGCGAATGCCGTCTTTCCGGCGACGGCCGTCACCACAGCTGCTCCCATCAATCCCGCCAGGAACTCTCGCCGGTTAGGGTCAAATTGAGGTTGGCTTACTGTGGACGGAGTGTCCGGGGCTTTCTTCGCAGGAGGTAGGTTTTCATTCATGGCGTTGCATCGTAATTATCGCCGAATCCGATCGTCGGAGCGCCGCCGAAGCGATATCTCAGCCGCGGAGCGGCGTAACGCTGTTTCAGCCCAGCGCGAAGCGCTGGGTTACGGTGGAGCAAAGATGATCCCAGTCCGGCGGGGCGACACGATTCTATCCCGCCGTCTTCGCCGCTTCCGCCCTCTGGTCCTCGGCAATCGTCAACTGCAATAGCTTCTTCGACCCGTTATAAAACGCAAAGCTCACGAACCGCCGCTTGGCCGTCTTGCGGATCGCGCAGATCCCCATCACCAGCTCGCGGTCGCGCGCCATCGCCTCCCAGTCAATGTTGCTTGGTTCAATCGTCGATTGCGGATGCGTATGGATGGTGCCCAGAATGTCGAACCGTCGCACGTCCTCGCCGTCCGTCATCGGATCAAGGTCCTCGTCGATGACCACCTCGAAGCGCGTGGCCTCATGCTCCAGTTCGCGGAAGGCGTAGACCCGAGCTTGCCCATCCACCACGCGCCCCACGATTTGCTCCAGGAACTCCTTGGGATACAACTTCAGCGCGCGCCGCTTGAAGGCATCAAGGACTTTCCGGTCCACCACCACTTCGGTCAACTCTGGCATTAGCTAAGACAGTAACCGATTTTGGGGAGGGGAGAAAGTGGAGTTCCATAATCTCCAGTTGTGTCCGGCGAGTGTCGCAAAGTAGGTTTGGGTGTCCACCATTTGCAAGCGAGGCGTCCTTTCCCAATTCCGGAAAAAAGATGTCAAGGGGGTCAACGCCCTCAATAACTCGTAAGTTCCTGATTTAACGGCAAATATAATTCTCATAAAGTTGGCATAGTACCCCCGCCCAAATTGCTATCCTGAATATGTAGGTGGTGAAGGCGAACTTTTTCGTCGACACCACTTTTTGTGTTTTTACCGGCAACCGCAACCGAGAACCAGTAGCGAACGATAACTAGAAAGTAAACGCCAATGGAATTAACGGCCCTGGAATGAGGACTTTGAACTGTAAGTCCTTTGGAATCTTTTCTGAAGCCAAAGGTCTACACGTAAATCACTGATTCCATTGCATCGAGAGAGGTAGGGGGAGGGGGGTAGGTATCCTGTCAGCCAGAACGTGGGTACCCCGTGCACGTTTACTGATTCACAAAGGCATCGAGGGCTGCTAAGAGTTAGAAGCTAAAAGCCGCTAGCCCCTAGCCCCTAACCGCTAGCCCCTAGCTTCTGGCTTCTATCCCCCGATTTAGACAATGCCGTATCGCGTTCTCGCCATGTCCACGATCTCGCCGATCAGTTCCGTGTACGACCGGCCCGACTTCTTCGCCGCCATCGCGAACTCCTGGCCGCTCGCCAGCCACGGGTTCGGATTGGCCTCGATCACGTAGATCTCGCCCTTGTCGTTCAGGCGCATGTCGATGCGGCCATAGTCACGTAGCTTGCACGCGCGATATGCGCCGAGCGCCGTGTCCTGCAAACGCTTGGTCGTCTCCTCGTCAAGGTCTTCGACGATCACGGACTTGGTGAGCTTGTAGGCTTCGGTATCTTTCTCGAACTTTACGTCCTGTCCAGCGATGCGAGGCGTGCCCTTCGGCAGCTTCGACAGGTCGAGTTCGATCAGCGGCAATACTTCGGTGTTCTCGTAACTGCCGAGGATCGACGCATAGATTTCGCGCCCTTCGATGTACTCCTCGATCAGCGCGGGACAGTCGAACTCTTCGTGGATGTAATGGATCTTCTCCATCAGGTCCTTGATCGAGTCCACCACCGAAGTGGTATCGATGCCGATGGAGCCGTCTTCCGCGACGGGCTTCACGATGAGCGGAAACTTGATATCGTGCGAGTGGTCGAGCAGGCCGCGATACGACATCGCGAAGAACGGAGTATTGACGCCGTGAAAGGCGAACATCTTCTTGGCGACGGCTTTATCTTGTGCCAGGAACAGCCCATGCGGTCCGCTGCCCGTATAAGGCAGCCCGGCAAGGTCCAGGTACGCGGCGATGTTCATGTCCTTGGTGTCATCGCCGGCATACGATTCGACAAGATTGAAAACCAGATCGGCGCCGCACTTCGCCAGCGCCGTGAGAGTCTGGTTGCGGCCGTCAAGAACTTGATAGGTCGGCTCGTGGCCGAGCTTCTGCAAAGCCTCGAAGATTTCTTCGCGGTCGTGTTTTTCTTTCTTCTTCTTGCGCGTGGGCTTCTTCTTCGCCTTGCGGCGGACGGGCTTCTCCGGCTCCGGTTCAGGTTCCGGCGGCGGCGCGCCTGCCTCTTCCCAGGTGTCGTAGAGAACGGCGATCTTCAGTTTTGAAGACGGCATCAACTGCTCCAATCAACGGGGGAAAAGTTACCGCTGAACAAAATTCCCTCTCAGCAGATAGTTCATCGCGAGCGCGGTCAGATACACGCTCAATTCGGCGACGTATTCCGGTTCGCGGCGCGTGTTCACACGAAGTTCCAGTTCGCGGACACGCTGTTGTACCGACTCTACCAGCTTCTTGGCGGTCGGGCGTTGCAATCCGGTCCAATAGGTAACCTTATCTACTAACGTCTTACGATGTTCATGGATGAGTTCGTCCGCCGCGCGCTGCTCGGCTTGCGGCACGCGCGTCGGCCCGAAGATGTCGATCAGGTCCGTGTCCATCGCCAGATCATCCGGCGCTGCGGCGTGCTCCAGCGACCTCTCGTAGAACTGCGCGACCGTCTCTTCCATGTCGTCGGTCGTGATGTCCGGACGCCCGCGCTTCCGGATCGGATCGATACTTCCGACCGCCGTTCCGATGCGGTCCATGTATTCGAGCTTCTCCAGCGCGCCCCAATACTTGTACTTCGAGCGCCACTTGGAATCAGGTGTCAGCCAGACAGCGAACGTTTCGGCGAAGTCCTCATCGGGATGCTTCTGCGCATACCAACCAGCGATGTGGCGAACATATCGCCGCGAGAACGCAACGGGCTTGTAGTTCTCCCGATACGCTCGACGAAACGGCCCGAACAGTTGCTTCCACTCCGAAGTCCGATAGAGCTTGTAGGCGTAGTTGAATGCGTGTCCCGCTTCGTGACGCAGGTACATCATGATCTCGGCATCGGTCTCAAGATCGTTGACCTGAGCCTCGATCTCCGACAACCGCTTGTCACCCAGATAGAACGGAATCCCGATGACCGGTTCGCCTGAAGGACACCCCCACTCATCGCTGAGGTAAACGCCAGGCTTGAACTTGAGCAGCCCTTTGTCGGCCAATTCCTGGTACATCTGCTGCACATGCAGCTCGACCGGTGAGCCTTCCAGCTTCAATCCCAGATCGCAGATCCGCGTTTGAAGGATCGCCTGTGCGTCTTCCGGCAATGTGTCAAAGGTACGCAAGATGACGTGCGTGGAAGATTACCAGCGTTGCGGCCCAATTGGGCAGGTACCAGTTGGACGCGTCCCGCGGTTACAGGTCCCTTTCCCAGGTCTCGGCGACCAGATCCTTCCCGAAGCTGCGGTTCTTCTGCTGCGACATCAGTCGGAAGCCGGTTTTCTGGTAGATTGCCCGAGCGGCGGTGAGGTTTGCCTGCGTCCAGAGCGTCATCTTCTTGTAGCCGACTTGCTTGGCGTAGCGAACGCACTCTTCCACCAGCCTGCGTCCGAGTCCCAGTCCGCGGGCGCTTGGCTCCAGGTAGAGCATCCGCAGCTTGGCGGTGTCGTCGTCCTTGCGGACGAGGAAAATGGAACCGACGATCTCGCCATTGCGTTCGGCCACCCAGCACTTCTCGCGCTTGGGGTCGTAGTTCTTCACGAACTCGGCCACGATTTCGGCCACCAGGGCCTCGAATCGCTCGTCCCAACCGTATTCCTGCCAGTACAACTCGCCGTGGCGATGAACGATCCATCCCATGTCTCCCGGCCGATGCGACCGCAGGATGATCGGCTCGCGTGCCGGATCCGGCGGAGAAAGCAGGTTCTCGATCGTATGCATGGCGCGGACGAGTTGATGGCGATCCGGCGCGGAAAGGCGTTCGAGAAGGTTGTTGATTTCGGTGCTTGCTGCCGCGTTGAGTGGCTCGAACTCCGTGCGCCCCTTCTCGGTGAGAGTCAGGATCGTCTGCCGTCCGTCTGACTTCGACTGCTGTCGCTCGATCAGGCCTTCCGACTGGAAGCGGCGAAGGATGCGGCTCAGGTACCCGCGATCCAGACCCAGTTCCTGGCCGAGTTCGGAGGCTGTCCATTGGTCGCGATGGGCGAGTTCATAGAGCACCCGGACCTCGGTCAGCGAGAGGCGGGAGCTGTGAAGGTGATCGGTAAGTAGGCCTATCTGCTTGGTGTAGAAGCGGTTAAAGCGTCGGACGGAAGCAATGGCAGGATCTTGGGCGACCATGTGAGGAATAGTCAACTATTTAATTGACTATGTCAACTATATTATTTTGGAGAAGGTGCTTGTGCCAATTCGTTTATCCGATAGGGGCAATCCAAATTTCAGATTTGCTCCTTAGGGCGATAACCCTCATCATAGGACCCGACATCGAAATGCTCTAATCGTGCTGACGCACGGTTACGCAATGTTATGACGCAGATCCGCTCGACAAGCCGTCCGATTACAACAACACCGGGTACAAGTGTGCGAATTAGCACACCGACACCAAATCCGGGCGGCGGGCCGATCAGGAAGAGTCCATAGCAAAGCTCTAAAAGATCAAGATTCAGAGAACCCACCGCCCAAGAGGCAGGTGGGTTTTGTGTTTTCAGGGGACGAATAGGGAGCCAGTAATGATCGTAATGAAATTCGGTGGGACTTCAGTGGAGAACGAGAAGGCCATGCGCCGTGTGGGCGAGATCGTTCGCGGACGATTGAAGCAGAAGCCGGTCGTAGTGGTGAGCGCGATGGCGGGCATTACCGACTCGCTGGTCGCGATGGCGAACTCGGCGGCGAGGGGAGCGCTTCCGGAGGCCTTCAAGTTATTGAGGCAGGTCCGACAACGACACGTGAATGTCGCAAACGAATTGCTGGGCGCCAGGAACTCCAGTGAACTGAGAGCGGCGATTCAACAACAACTGGATGCTTTGCAGGACGTGTTGCGCGGCGTTGCGGCACTCGGGGAGTTGTCGGCAAGAACGATGGACAACGTCCTTGCGACCGGGGAAGTGCTCTCCAGCCAAATGGTGGCGGCAGGTTTCAGGGCAATGGGCATGGAATCCGTACATGTTGATTCACGACGATGCGTGGTGACGGATGGGAACCACACGAAGGCTGTGCCGCTTGCGGATGCAACCAACGAGAAACTGCGCCAAGCGGTACGGCCGTTGCTGGCGGCAGGGAAGGTTCCCGTGATGGGAGGGTTCATTGCGGCGACTGAGGACGGCGTGACCACCACGCTGGGTCGCGGCGGATCGGATTTTTCAGCAGCGATCGTCGGGGCAGGTTTGCAGGCGCGACGAATCGAGATCTGGACTGACGTAGATGGAATGATGACGACCGATCCGCGAATTTGTCCCGAAGCGCAAAAGATCGATGTCATTGGATTCGATGAAGCGTCAGAGCTGGCCTACTTCGGGGCCAAGGTTCTTCATCCCGCGACTCTCATTCCTGCTGTCGAGAAAGACATTCCTGTTTACATCCTGAATTCAAGAAATCCTCGGAACAAGGGCACCTGCATCCGGCGTCACGCACGACCGGGTGGCAATTTCTTCCGTGCGATCGCACTGAAGAAGGGGGCACGAGTGATCAGCGTGAGGTCTCCGCGCATGCTGATGGCGCACGGGTTTCTGCGCGCGCTGTTTGAGGCTTTCGACCGTCACGCGTGCGTGGCGGACCTTGTTTCCACTTCGGAGGTCAGCGTTTCGGTGACGCTCGATGGGGCGCGCGATGTTTCCGGGCTAGTGAGGGACCTGGAGAAACTCGGCGACGTTTCAGTCGAAGACAAGAAGGCGATTGTTTGTCTTGTCGGCGAAGACATCAGCGGGCGAGTTGGTGTGGCGGCGAAGGTCTTCAGCCTAATGGCTGAAGGGAACATCAACCTGCACATGATTTCGCAGGGCGCCTCGGAGATCAACATCAGCTTCGTGTTGGAAGAACGTGATGGTGCGGACGCGGTGAAGAGACTGCACCGGCATTTCTTCGAGCGGAGCAACGTAGCGCGGCAGAAGCGGGCTGCCGCTCCGATGCGGGACTCAGCGCTCGCGTTGATGAATGAAGTTTCGGCACAGTCGGGGGTGGCGTAATGGCAACGTCGGTGCGGTACATGTCGGACGCGGTGAGTTATCCGGAAGAGAGCTGCAAACTGGCGCTAGTCGGCTTTGGCACGGTGGGCAGTGCGGTGGCGAGATTGCTTCATGCTCGGCGCCACGAGCACGGACTTCAATTGACTCACGTGTTCAATCGCAGCGTGGAACGGAAGAAAGTGGAGTGGATGTCGCCGGAGGTCGAGTGGACGGAGAACATTGACGATGTGATCGCGTCCGACGCCGACGTGGTGGTGGAACTGGTGGGCGGAATCGAGCCGGCGTACGACTGGGTCAGTCGTGCGCTGGAATCGGGAAAGTCGGTGGTGACGGCGAACAAGCAGTTGATCGCGCATTACGGGTCGGAGTTGATGGAACTGGCTCAGAAGTGCGGGCAGAGGCTGGCATTTGGCGCGAGCGTTGCGGGCGGCGTGCCGGTGCTGGCAGGACTTCAAGATGGCCTTGGTGGCGACAGGTTGTTCCGGCTGTCGGGAATCCTGAACGGAACGTGCAATTACATTCTGACGCGAATCGAGTCTGCGGGGATATCGTTCGCGGAAGCCTTGCGCGAGGCGCAAGAGAAGGGATTCGCGGAAGCGGATCCAACGGACGACATCGACGGCTACGACGCCAGGGCGAAACTGGTAATACTGGCGCGAGTCGGGTTGCAGGCCGCGATCCGTCCGCAGCAGGTCGAGTGTGAGTCGATCCGGAGGCTGGCGCATGTCGATTTCGAGTATGCGCACGAGTTGGGATGCACGATCCGGCAGGTGTCTAGAGTGGAGAAGCATTCGGATAGGCTGTATGCCTCGGTCGAGCCTGCACTGGTGAAACAGGATTCGGCCCTTGCTGCGATCAGCGGAAGCCAAAACCTGGTGGTGAGCACGGGCGAGTTCGGCGGCGATACGGTGTTCTCGGGTTTCGGTGCAGGCGGAAATCCGACGGCTGTCGCGGTCGTGTCGGACCTGCTGCAGATCGCGCGGCAGCGCTCGCAAGCGGCTTCGGCGATGAATGCGGAAGAGTACGAGGTAAGCGGCGATTTCGAGTCGATGCAATATGTTCGCTTCGTGGTGAAAGACAAGCCGGGCATCATCGCGACACTGGCAAGAGTATTCTCTGAGCACCGGATCAACGTGGATGCTGTGCTGCAACGACGCGGGTACTCGAAAGCGGAGTTGCCGTTTGTGATCACGCTGGAGTCGTGTCCGAAGAGCCGACTGCAGCAGGCATTGAACGAAATGAGTTCGCTGGAATTCCTGGTGGAAGAACCTGTGAGTATGCCGTTGCTGGCATAGGGAGAACGAATGCATCTGCGATGCAGTAACGAACAATGCGCCACGACGTTTGATTTACACGAGCGGGTCCTGTCGTGTCACCGGTGCGGAGATCTGCTGGAAGTGGTGGTCGACGCGGCAACGAAAAACGCTGCCGCGCTGAAGAAGCTTTGGCTGGAACGGCGCGGCTCCTACGCTCCGAAGGACGCCAGTGGAGTGTGGCGCTTCCGAGAACTCCTGCCATCGTACGACGACGTGATAACGCTCAGCGAGGGGAATACGCCCCTGGTGCGCGGGCAGAAGTCGGCAGACTGGGCAGGTGTGCGCAACCTGCGATTCAAGCACCTGGGCTGGAACCCGACGGGGTCGTTCAAAGACCTGGGTATGACGGTGGGCATGACCGAAGCGAAGTTCGTTGGCGCGAAAGCGGTGGGGTGCGCGTCGACGGGGAATACCTCGGCTTCGCTCGCCGCCTATGCGGCACGGGCGGAGTTGGTGGCGAAGGTCTATTTGCCGGCAGGAAAGGCTTCGACCAACAAGATGGCGCAGGCCGTGGATTTCGGCGCCGAGATCGTGCAGGTGGAAGGGAACTTCGATCGAGCGCTCGACGCGTTGCTCGAGGTTCGCGATCTCTATTTCCTAAATTCGATTAATCCATTCCGGCTCGAAGGACAGAAAACGGCGATGTTTGAACTGCTCGAACAACTGGAGTGGCGAGTGCCGGATTACGTTGTGGTTCCCGGCGGGAATTTGGGGAACAGCTCCGCGTTCGGAAAAGCGTTCGACGAATTGAAAGCCGCGGGCCTGATCGATCGTGTGCCGAAGCTGGTGGTGGTGCAGGCGGAGGGGGCGAATCCTTTTGCCTGGATGTGGCGTTCGGGGGTTGAAGAGCTGGAGCCGCAGGAACATCCCGAGACGGTAGCTTCGGCGATCCGCATCGGTAATCCGAGATCGTGGAGGAAAAGCCTTCGCGGCGTGAAGAGCACGGGCGGTTTCGTGATGGACGTGACGGACGAGGAGATCGGCGAGGCGAAGGCGATGATCGGCCGCGACGGAATCGGGTGCGAGCCGGCATCGGCGACCACGCTGGCAGCGCTGCGGAAACTGAGCGAGTCCGGGAAGATCGATCGGGATGCGGTGGTGATTGCGGTGCTCACGGGGCATGCGCTGAAGGATACGGACTTCATCGTGAAGAATAGCGGAAATGAATTGGCGGCGCTCTCGGAGGTGAAGGCGTGAGCGTCGAGATGAGAGAGCAGCTCGAAGTGACGGTGCCGGCTTCCATTGCAAATCTCGGACCGGGCTTCGACACGCTTGCCGTTGCCGTGCAGTTGTACCTGCGATTGAAAGTGAAGGTCGTGAACGGTCGCGACAAACTCGACTTTCAGTTCGTGAGGAATCCGCTGAAGGGCGAGAACTATATTCAACGGGCGTTTCGTTTCCTGGCGCGACAACACGGTGGGTCACATGCGTCGCTCGCGGTCGAGGTGCATAGCGAAATTCCGATGCGGTCAGGATTGGGAAGCAGTGCGGCAGCGACGGTTGCCGGGCTCCGATTGTATGAAGCGCTTTATGGGCCACTGCCCTCGCAGGCGTTGCTGAACGCGGCGTGCACGCTTGAGGGGCATCCGGATAACGCTGCTGCTGCGCTGTTTGGCGGGTTGACGGCGAGTTGCCAATTGCCGGATGGATCCGCGTATGCTGCGCAGTTCCATTGGCCGGAGCAATTGCAGTTCGTCGTTCTGACGCCGGATGTGGCGTTGGCTACTTCTGAGTCGCGAAGAGTACTGCCGACGATGGTGCCTCGTTCGGATGCGGTGTTTAACCTTCAGCGGATGGCGTTGCTGCTGCAGTTGTTGCAGAGCGGCAATTTTTCACTTCTCCGGCAGGCGCTCAGCGACCGGTTGCATCAGCCGTTTCGTCAGGCGCTGGTACCGGGACTGGAGCAGGCACTGCACCTGGAACACGAGTCGGTGCTCGGCGTTTGCCTGAGCGGTGCGGGTCCGTCGATTGTGGCGTTTGCCGAACGTGACCACGAGGTGGTGGCGAAGTTGCTGGCGTCGTGCGTGGAGAAATCGGGAATCGATTTCGAGGTGAGGACGTTGAAGGTACACCAGGCGGATGGGGAATCTGTTGCGGCTGATTATGACCCCTGCACGGTGTGCGTCTAGAGGACGGGATGGAACGAGAATTGTCGAAATTGCGAGTGGCGGTGATCGGGGCAGGAAAGATCGGGACGATCCTGCTGCAAGGGATGCTTCAGCATGGATTGTTTCGGAAAGAAAACGTTCATGCGACGGTGCAGCACGGCGAGCGAGCGTGCACGCTGGAAAAAGAACTCGGGGTGCGGGTTACGACCGATAACGTAGAGGCCGTGCGGGAATCGGACGTGGTGCTGGTATGCGTGAAGCCGCAGATGGTGGGGCAGGTGATGGAGCAGATCGCTCCGGTGGCTACAAATTCGAAACTGTTTATTTCCGTGGCAGCGTCGGTGCCAACCGACTACATGGAAAAGCGTGTGCCGCAGGATTGCCACATCATCCGCGCGATGCCGAATACGCCCTCGATGGTGGGCGTCGGCATGACGGCGCTGAGCAAAGGCAAGTTTGCGACGCAGGAAGATGTGGAGCTGGCGCTGGCGCTGTTCAACACGATCGGGCGGACGGTGCTGGTGGACGAGAAGCACATGGACGCCATCACCGGACTCTCGGCGAGCGGGCCGGCGTTTATCTACATTGTGCTGGAGTCGCTGGCGGAAGGCGGAGTGAAGGTTGGACTTCCCCGTGATATGGCGACACTCCTCGCGGCGCAGATGACGCTTGGTGCGGCGAAGATGGTGCTTGAGACAGGACATCACCCGGCGCTACTCAAGGACGCTGTGACCACGCCAGCCGGGTGCACGATTGACGGCATCCTCGAACTCGAAGAGGGAAAGATTCGCGTGACGCTGATCAAGGCTGTGGTGAAGGCAGCGCTTCGAGCGAAGGAGTTGGTGTTCAGCTAGCCGGACATCCGATTCAATTTTTGCATTGAGGAAATCGAAACTGTGCGTTGTACAGCATGGTCGGGTGTCGCTTTAAATTTCAGATGGGGTTCCAGTCAAATCGGCGCGTTTTTTGGGGAAGCGCTACCGGTGTTCGTACCCAGTCAGCAACCATGGAGAGGTAGGTAGTAGATGAGTCAAGGTCAGCGATTCCAAGGACTTCCGGGGCCACAAGGTTTGTACGACCCGGCCAACGAACACGACGCGTGCGGTATCGGATTTGTCGCGAGCATCAAGGGCGAAAAGTCGCACGACATCATCGTGAAGGGCGTGCAGGTCCTGATCAACCTGACCCATCGCGGCGCGAGTGGATGCGATGCCGAAACGGGCGACGGCGCGGGTGTGCTGATCCAGATTCCGCACAAGTTCTTTGCGCGCGAATGTGTGCAGCTAGGCTTCCAACTTCCGAGTGAAGGCGAATACGGCGTCGGCATGATCTTCTTCCCCGTGGAGAAGGCCGAACGCCTGCAGTGCGAAGGCGTACTGGAACGCGTGGCGCGCGAAGAAGGGTTGAGCGTGCTGGGATGGCGCGATATGGAAGTGGATGGATCGGCGATCGGGCGGGTCGCGAGAAATTCGCAGCCGTATATCCAGCAGTTGTTCGTCGGCAAACAGGAGGGAATGGATGCCGATGCGTTCGAGCGCAAGTTGTACGTGGTGCGCCGGCGTGCGGAGAACGAAATTGCTGCATCGAGTCTTGAGCAGAAGGGCATGTTTTACGTGCCGTCGCTTTCGGCGCGAACCATTGTCTACAAGGGCCTGCTGCTGGCGCCGCAAATCTGCAACTTCTATCAAGAGCTGAAGGATCCAGACGTAACAAGTGCGTTATGCCTGGTGCATCAGCGGTTTTCGACTAATACGTTTCCAACGTGGCATTTGGCGCATCCGTACCGGTTCGTCGCGCATAACGGCGAGATCAACACGGTGAAGGGAAACGTGAACTGGATGGCGGCCCGCCAGGCGACGCTTGGGTCGCCTCTGTTCGGCGACGACATCAGGAAGCTGTTCCCGATCGTGCAGCAGGGTGGAAGCGATTCCGCGAACTTCGACAACGTGCTGGAGCTGCTGGTGCAGTCGGGACGCAGCCTGCCGCATGCGATGGCGATGATGATTCCGGAGGCGTGGTCGGAACATACGACGGCGGAGAAGCGCTATTTCTACGAGTACCACGCGTCGCTGATGGAGCCGTGGGATGGTCCGGCGGCGATAGCGTTCACGGATGGGCGAGTCATTGGCGCGACTCTGGATCGCAATGGATTGCGTCCTGCGCGCTATGTCATCACTGATGACGGGCTAGTGGTGGTGGCGTCGGAGACTGGCGTCCTGTCGATCAAGCCGGAAAGCGTGCAGATGAAGGGGCGCTTGCAGCCGGGGAAGATGTTTCTGGTCGACACGGTGGAGGGCCGCATCGTTTCCGACGAAGAGATTAAGGGCGACCTCGTGCAGCGGCAGCCTTACGGCGAGTGGCTGAAGGAGCAACAGATTCGGCTCGACGATCTGCCCGAACCGTTCCGAGTGATGGGATCGGACCACGACACGATCGTTTGTCGCCAGCGCATGTTCGGGTATACCGACGAAGACCTGAAGATGATCCTGATGCCGATGGCGGTGGATGGCCAAGAGCCGGTTGGATCGATGGGAACGGACACGCCGCTGGCGTGTTTGTCGGATAAACCACAGTCGCTGTTCAACTACTTCCGGGTACTGTTCGCGCAGGTGACGAATCCGCCGATCGATCCGATCCGCGAAGAGATGGTGATGTCGCTGATCAGCTACATCGGTCAGGAGAGGAACATCCTGGACGAGAAGCCGATCAACGCACATACGCTGCGGTTGGAGCATCCGGTGTTGACGAACCGCGACCTCGAGCGACTGCGGCGAGTGTCGCAGGGAGACTTCCTGGCAACAACGCTGCCAACGCTGTACCGCGTCGGCAGTGGTGAAAAGGGCCTGAAGGAGGCGCTCAATAATCTTTGTCGCAGGGCGACGCTGGCGCTGAAGTCGGGATACACGCTGCTGATCCTTTCCGACCGCGGCGTGGACGAGGAGTATGCGCCGATTCCGAGTTTGCTGGCGCTGACGGCGGTCCACAATCACCTGGTTCGCGAGGCGACGCGTTCGCAGTGTGCGCTGGTGGTGGAGTCGGGCGAGCCACGCGAAGTGATGCACTTCGCGCTGCTGATCGGCTACGGTGCGAGCGCCGTGAATCCTTATCTGGCAATCGAGACGCTTGAGGACTTTGAGAAGCGTGGGTATTTGCCGGAAGGACACACGTTCGCAACGGCGCTAAAGAATTTCAAGAAGTCCATCAACAAGGGATTGTTGAAGACCTTCTCGAAGATGGGCATCTCGACTCTGCAGAGCTACCGGGGAGCGCAGGTGTTCGAGGCGCTCGGGTTGAATAAGTCATTGGTGCAGGAGTATTTCACGGGGACGCCGTCGCGCATTGAAGGCATAGGCCTTGAGGTGATTGCTCGCGAGGCGGAGATGAAGCACCAGCATGCGTTCCAGCCGTCGACGGAGTTCGAACCGGAGTTGGCGATCGGTGGTAACTACCAGTACCGCGTGAAAGGCGAGAAGCACCTGCTGAATCCGGTTTCGATCAGCAAACTGCAACATGCGGTGCGGAGCGACAACTTTCAGACGTTCAAGGAATACGCAGATCACATCAACGAGCAGAACGACAAGTTGGGCACGTTGCGCGGGCTGCTGAAGTTCAAGAAATCAGCGACGCCCGTGCCGATTGAGGAAGTGGAGTCCGCGAGCGAGATCGTGAAGCGTTTTGCCACGGGCGCGATGTCGTATGGATCGATCAGCAAGGAAGCACACGAGACGCTGGCAAAGGCGATGAACCGCATCGGCGGGCGGTCTAATACTGGAGAAGGCGGAGAAGACGAGAAGCGCTTCGTGGATGATCGTCGCAGTGCAATCAAGCAGGTGGCATCTGGACGCTTCGGAGTGACGGTCGAGTATCTCGTCAATGCGGATGAGTTGCAGATCAAGATGGCGCAGGGTGCGAAGCCCGGTGAAGGCGGCCAACTGCCCGGACACAAGGTGGACGAGAACATCGCTCGGGTGCGGCGCTCGACGCCAGGGGTGGGACTGATCTCTCCTCCGCCGCATCACGACATCTACTCGATCGAGGACCTGGCGCAGCTTATCTACGACCTGAAGAACGTGAACCCGAAGGCGCGGATTTCGGTGAAGCTCGTGGCCGAGGTTGGAGTTGGCACGGTTGCTGCCGGTGTGGCGAAGGCACATGCCGACGTTATTTTGATCAGCGGCGATTCGGGCGGAACCGGTGCAGCACCGCTCAGTTCCATCAAGCACGCGGGTATTCCGTGGGAACTCGGACTGGCGGAAACGCAGCAGGTGCTCGTGATGAACGATCTGCGTGGCCGGGTGCGTCTGCAAACCGACGGCAAGCTTCAGACGGGTCGCGACGTTGTGATCGCAGCCCTGCTGGGCGCGGAAGAGTTCGGATTCGCGACCATGCCGCTCGTTGCGATGGGCTGCATCATGATGAGGAAGTGCCACTTGAATACCTGCCCAGTGGGTATCGCCACGCAGGACGTTGAACTCCGGAAGAAATTCCAGGGACAGCCTGAACACGTGATTCGGTTCTTCTTCTTCCTGGCAGACCAGGTGCGCGAGATCATGGCCGAGCTTGGGTTCCGCACTTTCGATGAAATGGTCGGACGTGTGGACATGCTGGAGATGCGTCCGGCGGCGCATCACTGGAAGGCACGCGGTCTCGACTTCAGCAGCATCCTGTTCAACCCGGCGATGCCGGCACGAATAGCGCGCCGGTGCACGCAGGCGCAGGACCACGGATTGCACCAGTCGCTTGACTACCGCCTTATCGATTACGCACGTGAAGCGCTGGAGACGAAACAGTCAACGCACTTGCGGCTGCCGATACGGAACGTTCACCGTTCAGTGGGAACGATGCTCAGCGGCGAAGTAGCACGGCGTTACGGTGCGGCGGGTCTTCCGACCGACACGATCCGGTTTGATTTTGAAGGGTCGGCAGGACAGAGCTTCGGCGCATTTCTTGCCCAGGGCGTGACGCTGACGCTTGAAGGAGACGCCAACGACTATGTCGGCAAGGGGCTCTCCGGCGGACGCGTTGTTGTGTTCCCGCCAAAGGAGTCGAAGTTCCAGTCGGAGCGGAACATCGTCATCGGCAACGTGGCACTCTACGGCGCTACGAGTGGCGAAGCCTACTTCAACGGCATGGCCGGCGAACGGTTCGCGGTCCGTAACTCGGGAGCCACGGCCGTGGTGGAAGGTGTTGGCGACCATGGTTGTGAATACATGACCGGTGGGCGCGTGGTGGTGCTCGGCAAGTGCGGACGAAATTTCGCCGCAGGCATGAGCGGCGGCATCGCGTATGTGCTCGATGAACTCAGCGATTTCGCAGAGAAGCGCTGCAATCGAACCGACGTTGACCTGGATGCCATGGACGAAAAGGACTTCGTCGCGGTGCGGAACCTGATTGAAGTTCACGTAGCGCTCACGAACAGCACGCGAGGCCGGTACGTGCTCGAGAACTGGGCGGAATTGGCGAACAAGTTCATCAAGGTCTTCCCGCACGATTACAAGCGGGTGCTTGGTATTTCGCGCAGCGAACGAGTGCCACGAGTGTTCACGCCAGCGCCGGCCGTAACTCTCAATAACGTTATCGCAGCCGCGCAATAGGAAAGGAACCATGGGTAAAGTAACTGGATTTCGTGAGCACACGCGAGAGCTTCCGCCGCGGCGGCCCGTCCTCGAGCGCATCAACGACTGGTTCGAGATCTACCAGGATTTTTCGGAGGAGAAGGTCCGAACGCAGGGCGCACGCTGCATGGACTGCGGCGTTCCGTTCTGCCACAACGGATGTCCCCTGAACAACATCATCCCCGACTGGAACGATCTCGTATATCGCGGCCGGTGGGAAGAAGCGATTCGTCGTTTGCACGCGACGAACAACTTCCCGGAGTTCACGGGGCGAATCTGCCCGGCGCCATGCGAATCGGCATGTGTGCTAGGGATCAACGAACCTCCGGTCACGATTAAGCAAATCGAGAAGACGATCATCGATCACGCGTGGAGCGCAGGATGGATTCGACCGGAACCGCCACTGTATGAAAGCGGGCAACGCGTCGCAATCATCGGATCCGGTCCGGCGGGACTGGCGGCAGCGCAACAGTTGCGGCGTGCAGGCCATGCAGTCACCGTATTTGAGAAGAACGAAAAGCCCGGTGGTCTGCTGCGATTTGGCATTCCAAACTTCAAACTGGAAAAGCACATTGTTGAACGCCGCCTTGAGCAGATGACGCAGGAAGGGGTGGAGTTCGTGAACAACGCTCACGTCGGAGTGACTCATTCTGTGTCCGACTTGCAGCGCGACTACGACGCACTGCTGCTAGCCGGCGGAGCGGAACAGCCTCGGGACTTGCCTCTCCCGGGCCGTGAGTTGAAGGGCATTCATTACGCGATGGAGTTCCTGCCCCAGCAGAACCGCCGGAACGAGGGCATTGAGTTTTCCGCCGAGCCGATTCTGGCGACCGGCAAGCGAGTGGTGATTATTGGCGGCGGCGACACCGGGGCAGATTGCCTCGGCACTGCACACCGGCAGAAGGCAAAGTCGATACACCAGTTCGAGTTGTTGCCGATGCCGCCGGCTGAGCGCTCGCCGAAAACTCCGTGGCCGCTCTGGCCGATGCAGTTGCGGACGGAAAGTTCACACGAAGAAGGAGGCACTCGCGACTGGAGTGTCTCTACGACGACGTTCCATGGCGACGATCAGGGCCGTCTCACCGGTTTGAGCGGTGTCCGCGTTGGGCCGCCGCCGAAATTCGAACCAGTGGAAGGTTCTGAGTTCTTCCTGGAGTGCGATCTGGTATTGCTGGCGATGGGGTTCGTTGGTCCTGTCCGCGGCGGATTGCTTGCGCAACTCGGCGTCAAACTCGATCCTCGAGGCAACGTAGCCACGGATGAGAGCTACATGTCGTCGGTGCCAGGCGTGTTCGCGGCGGGCGACATGCGTCGCGGACAATCGCTTGTGGTGTGGGCAATCCAGGAGGGTCGAAACGCGGCAGCCGGGGTCGATGCATATTTGCGGGCGAGAGGATCGGCAAACTGATTGATCTGTCCGAGTTCGCACTTATAATCCGACCATGGACTTTGACCAGCTAGTTACATTCATTGAAGTCGCCAAGCTGCGTAACTTCTCGCGTGCTGGTCAGAAGGTGTTCCGGTCGCAATCGGCGGTGAGCGCGCAGATTCGGCAACTGGAGCACGAATACGGCGAGCGGCTGCTCGATCGTAGCGGCAAAAATGTAAGCCTGACGGCTGCAGGTGAGGTTTTTCTCGAGTACGCGCAACGCTTCGTCCGTTTACGGACGGAATCTCTTCAGGCGGTTGCGAGCCAGTCCGACAAGCCCCGAGGCGTGCTGGTGGTAGGCGCGAATGAGGCCACTTGCCTCTACGTGCTACCCGAGGTTTTCGGCAATTACTCGAAGGAATATCCGCAGGTTCAGGTCAGCATCTACCGCAATTTCAGCCGCAAGATCCTTGAGCGCGTGGAAGACGGGACTGTAGATCTCGGCGTGGTGAGCCTGCCGGTGAAGTCGCCGAACCTGAAGGTGCATCCGATTTTCCGCGATCGGATCATGTGCATGGTGAGCGCACGCAATCCGCTTTCGAACAAGACGGAAGTCGGCGTGCGGGAGTTATCGGAACAGCCCCTGATCTTTCCGAAGACAGGGTCCACGCGCCAGTTATTCGATTCCATCTTCCGGCCGTACCGCGGGAAATTGCGGGTGGCCATGGAGATCCCAAGCGTCAGCATGATCAAAAGATTCGTGGCCGCTGACGTGGGTGTATCGCTGGTGACGGCCAGCTATGCGGCAGACCAGGTTCGGTCGGGCGAAGCAAAGCTGCTGGCACTGAAGGGATTAAATCTCTATCGCGAACTAGGACTGGTACACCGCTCAGACAAGACTTTGTCGCCCGCGGCCGTCGCCTTCATTGAACTGTGCCGACAGAGGGCAGCGGAGCAAAATACGGGATCCCCGAAGAAGTAGCAGTCACGGGCGCTGAAGCGCTTTCCAAGTTTCGCGCTGGAAAAAGCTGTCGTCGACGTTCGATTCCATTTCAAGAAACATTTTCCACGGCGCGGTGAATGACATGACGTGCTTGCCCAAGGTGCGGCGAACACTCTTGCGCGCGGAGATGTCGGTAAGGCCAACCAGTGCGCGCGGATTTTCCCGGTCGAGTTCCTGGTACGAGTAAATGCCAATGACTTGGCATCCTGCCGCCCATGGCATACCGACGTTTTCGATATTGGGCTTCTTGTAGTTGGCGAGAACCACTAGCGCGGAGAGAGCATCGGGCTCGACGAAGAACGTGATGTTCTTTACGACGTCCGCTGCGGGATCGACCTGCGACAGCGGCTTGAAGACCACGAACTTCTCACCGAGATCACGCATCGGCATGGAGTCCAGGAACTTCTCGACACAGGATGGGTCTTTCACGTACCGCTCGCCGTTCAGGAAGTCATCGGCCAAGCTGGCGCCTCCGCCGGACTGCAACTTCGTGCCAATCGCACGGCCGAGTTCGGTTTTCGAGTTGCCGTCGGAAAGAAAGCGGCAGAAGCCCTCGACGCCGCCGGGGAAGACTTCATACTGGTTACCGAATCCGAGGCCGACGCCACCGCCCCAGCAACCGTACGTTTGGCGGCTGAACGCGGCTACCGAGCCCTTGGCGGCGACAGCGGCGATGAGACTCACGACGCACCCCCAGCTTCCGGTACGGAAATGCAGGGCGCTGTCGGGCGCCTGGCTACTCCATGTGAGCGCTACGGGGTTGTTGCTGAGACCTATGGCGGCGGCAATCCGACTCTGCATTCGTCGCTCCAGACAAGGTTTTTGCGTCAACCAGTTTGGCGGGGACTGGAAGAGCGTGACTGTGACCCTTGCCGCACGACGATGTGACGCTGCAATCAACGGGATTTTCCCGTTCAGAAAACCCGAGGCGGTGGTTTAAACTAGGCCTGTTGTTGCACTGATCTGGTAAAGGGAAGAGCGGTGAAAGTCCGCCACTGCCCCGCAACTGTAAGTGCTGAGGGACGGACCCAATCGCCACTGGAGCGAGCGCTCTGGGAAGGCGGTCCGAACCGGGGAAGCACGAAGTCAGGAGACCTGCCGGATCGCTCGTGGCTGTGTTGGCTTCGACGGGAGAGCCGACAGGCGTTCTTTTTTGAACCTGCCATCCATCATCCCGCCTGAATCAAGGCGACCTTATGAAACGGTTGTGCGTGCTTGCGGCGATGGTCCTCTGTCTGGGACCGGTGTCCTGGGCTGCGCGCACGGTGAAAGACGAAACCGGGAGGACGGTCACAGTTCCCGATAAAGTGAACCGCGTTGTAAGTCTTACGCCCAGCGTCACGGATACGATTTATGCACTCGGCGGCGGTCCGCAACTGGTGGCAATCACGGATTTTACGGAGTATCCACCTCAAGCGGCGCGTGAAAAGCCGAGTATCGGGGACATCCTGCATCCTTCGCTCGAGAGGATTTTGTCGTTTCATCCGGATGTGGTCATCGCGGTTTCTACCTTGAACAGCCCCGAGACGGTGCGGGGGCTTGAGCGGATGAAGATTCCGGTGTTCCTCGTTCATGGACGCGGCTTGGCCGGCGTGTATAGCGCGATTGCCAGCATCGGGCAAGTGATCGGGCGTGAGCGCGAAGCGGCGGAGTTGACGCGAAAGCTGAAGGAAAGGGAGCAAAGAGTCAGGAAGCTCAGTGAAGGGAAGAAGAAGCCGTCGGTGTTTCTGTCGGTACAACTGGAGCCCTGCATTACGGCGGGATCCGGGGCATTTATTACGGAATTGATTGAAGCGGCGGGCGCGCGCTCTGTCACCAGCGATGTCAAGCAGGATTGGCTTCGGATAAGCCTGGAATCGGTGATCCCGCGCAATCCGGATTACATCCTCATCATGAAGAGCGCGCCATTCGGGCTGAAGGAAATGCGTGCGCGCGCAGGATGGAATGCGCTGAGGGCCGTCCGCGAAGGACACGTGATGTACGCCGACGACCGGCTGCAGATTCCCGGGCCGGTCGCATTCGATGGTCTAGAAGATCTGGCGAAGAATATAGAGGCAGCACGATGAAGGCGGCGGTGCAGACTCGGAAGCGTCCCAGTACAGCGGCGGCAATGTTGCTGTTGAGCGCATTGCTTGTCGCGGCCGTGATTGTGGCGTCCGGACTGGGTGCGGTGCGTGTTCCCTTGCGCACAATGCTGCGGGCACTGGTGAACCCCGCGGAATCAGGCGATGCGGCCGTCATCCTATTCAGCTTGCGGTTGCCGCGAGTGCTGGCGGCGGCTTTGGCTGGCGCAGGGCTATCAGCAACTGGCGTGCTCTTTCAGGGGCTATTTCGGAATCCGCTGGCGGATCCTTTTGTGCTTGGAGCATCAGGCGGAGCGGCACTCGGCGGAGCGCTGGCGGTGTTTATTTTTCCGACACTTTCTATTGCAGGGATCGGCGGGTCAGGGCTGCTCGCGTTTGCAGGGGCACTATTGACGATGGTGGTGGTATGGAATCTAGCGCGGCACAATGCACGGTTTGCCATCGAAAACATGCTGCTCGCTGGATTCGCGGTGGGAACGATCCTGAATGCAGCGACGTCTGCATTCGAGTTGCGGCAGGAAGCGGCAAACCCGGGAGCGCGAATATTATCAGCCTGGTTGTATGGTCAGATCGGCGTTCCGCCCTGGGTGCAGATCGTGACGGTTGCCGTCGTGATGTTGTGCGGAATCGCGTTCGCCCTGCCAGTAGCGAGAAAGCTGAACACGCTGGCACTCGGTGAAGATTACGCGTTGCAGTTGGGTATCCAAGTGAAGCGGGTACGGTTGCAGGTGCTGATTATCGGCTCGCTGCTCACGGCCATGGCGGTATCGCTCGGCGGACTGATCGGTTTTGTGGGACTTCTGGTTCCGCATTTCCTGCGGCTCATTCTTGGTCCTGATCATTTCAAGTTGTTGCCGGTCGCGGCGGTAGGCGGGGCTGCGTTCCTGGTGATCGCCGACACGGTAGCGCGTACGGCGGTGGCACCGGCGGAGTTGCCGGTCGGCATCTTGACGGCGTTTATCGGCGGTCCGGCGTTCTTATATTTGCTGAATCATAGAAGGGAAGTTGCTTAATGTCGGCTCTGATCGAATCCCGCAATCTTGAGTTCGCGTTCGGTTCGCGGACGATCTTTCAGAAAGTTTCGTTTTGTATTGAGCCGGGCGAAATGGTCGCACTGCTGGGCGCGAACGGGGCCGGGAAAACGACTTTGCTGAAACTTATCGCCGGACTGTTGCAGCCACGAGCCGGAGAAGTGTTTGCCGAGGGACGCGAGCCGCGGAACTGGGATCGCCGTGAGCTTTCCAAGTTTGTTGCGCTCGTGCCGCAGCAACTCGAAGTGCCATTTCTGTTTTCGGTGGAAGAGATCGTGGCGCAAGGTCGGGTTCCCTATGCCGGACGTTTCGGTCATCTTTCTGGATACGATCGGCAGGTGGTCGAACATGCGATGGAGTCCGTGGACGTTTTGAAATTGCGCGACCGCTATTATGCGGAGCTTTCCGGTGGCGAGCAGCAACGGGTAAAGATCGCGCTTGGCCTGGCACAGGAACCGAAGGTCATGCTGCTCGACGAACCTACGCAGCATCTGGATGTGGGCAGGCAAATCGAGTTTCTGTCATTGCTGCGGAGATTGAACCGGCAGGGAATAACGATTTTTGCGGCTGTACACGATTTGAGCCTGGTTCGCGAAAACTTCACCCGTGCGATCCTGTTATTGGAGGGCCGATGCATTGCGGGATTCACGGACAAGGTAATGCGGCCGGAGCTTCTGGAGGCTGCGTATTCCGTAGAGCGTTCGGCACTCACGCCTTACCTGCCTGGCGAGTCCGTTCCGGAGCCGGTGGCAAGCACATCGAGGGAGTGCCGGAGGGCGCGGCCTCTCCGCCGTCGTGGAATCACGCGCTTCTGGTAAGGATATTGTGTGACCGGAAGGTGTGTGGGGGCATCCGATAGCCCATGCCGGACTCGGTGGAATATCTAAAGAAGATCGAAGGGCTTTCGCAAGGAGACGACTTCCTTGCCGTGCAACGCCAAACCCCAATTACATTGGAGCAGTTGATCGACGGACTTTCCGAGCAAGACCTGCACCGTCGTCCTCAGCCAGACAAATGGGCGGTCAATGAGATCATTACGCATTTGGCGGAAGATGAAATCGTGACTTTCTGGCGCTACCGCCGGATGCTGGAGAATCCCGGTTGCCCGTTAGCGGGTTTCGATCAGGACAGGTGGGCCGAACTCGGGAACTACACGGGCCGTAACGCGCGGCAATCGCTCACGCTTTTCAAGTCGCTCCGAGTTGCGAACATTGAGTTGCTGGACCGGCTTACGGAGCATGAGTGGCACTGTCACGGCGTACATGCGGAGCGCGGCAAGATCACCGTCGAATCGCTCGCCCGGCACATGGCCGGGCATGATCTTAACCATGTCCAGCAGATCCGGCGTATCCTCGGACAGTAGTCCTATAATCGTCAGCGGGGTGAGCCCATCGCATGAACGACGTTGAAAGCAAGGTCTGCGAAATCATTGCGCAGCAGAAACGCATCGCCGCCGAACGGGTCACCATCGATTCCACCTTTGACGAATTGGGCCTCGACTCGCTGGATGCGGTGAACATCCTGTTCGAGCTCGAAGGGGCATTCGATATTTCCATTCCCGACGAAAAAGCTCGCCAGATCAAGACAATCCGCCAGATGGTGGATGGCGTTCACGAACTGATCGCCGCCAGGAAATCGGCCTGAAATGCCGCGGGTGGTCGTCACCGGTCTGGGAATCATCTCCGCACTCGGTCTGGGTGCCAAAACAAACTGGGAGTGTCTGTCACAAGGCCGCAGTGGGATCCGTCCCATTCAATCGGTTGATACCGCAGCTCTGAAGTTCAAGAGCGGCGCCGAAGTGCAGGGCTTCGCTCCGGAACGTTATTTCCCCGGCAGCAGTGCCGACATACTTGATCGATTCGCGCAGTTCGCGCTGTTAGCGGCACGAGAGGCAGTCACCGACTCGGCGCTTATGATCAATCCGGAACTCGGTGGCCGGACGGCGGTGATCACGGGCTCTTGTCTTGGCGGCCAGAACACGCAGGACACCGGGTTCGTGGAACTCTACCGCGAAGGCAGATCGCGCATTCATCCGATGTCGATCCCCCGGACCATGGCGAACGCAGGTGCGAGCCACATTTCGATGGAATTCGGCATTCGCGGCCCGGTGTTTACGGTTTCGACGGCGTGCTCCTCCGGCAATCACGCGATTGGGCAGGCGTTTCACATGGTTCGTAGCGGTATGGTCGATGCGGCGATCACTGGAGGCAGTGAAGCTCCATTCAGTTTCGGATTGCTCAAGGCATGGGAAGCCATGCGCGTGATCTCGCCGGATACCTGTCGTCCATTTTCAAAAGACCGGCAAGGGATGGTGCTGGGCGAGGGCGGCGCAATGCTGGTGCTCGAATCCCTTGAGCACGCACGAGACCGCGGCGCGAACATTTATGGCGAAATTGTGGGCTTCGGCATGTCGTCCGACGCGGGCCACATCACAAAGCCCTCGCCTGAAGGTGCTGCTGCCGCCATGAATCGCGCGATGGAAGATGCTAGGATTTCTCCTCAGCAGATCGGTTACATCAACGCCCACGGCACCGGAACACCCGTCAACGATCCCACCGAAACCGCAGCCATCAAATTGGCCTTCGGACCACACGGGAAGGAGCTTTCTGTGAGTTCCACGAAATCTATGCACGGCCATGCACTCGGCGCCGCAGGGGCACTCGAGGCAGTAGCGACGGTTCTTGCTGTACGCGAGGGAGTTCTGCCGCCTACGGCGAACTATCGCGAAGCCGATCCGGAATGCGACCTAGACGTGGTTCCAAACACAGCGAAACGCCAGCACGTGGAATTCGCTCTTTCGAATTCGTTTGCATTCGGTGGATTGAATGCCGTGCTGGCGTTTCGGAGATACTCAGGTTGACTATCGCTGCCAGATGAAGAAATCAACCTCGCGGCGGAACGGGTCGATCAGCACAACGCGCTCGGCCACGATGATGCGATCCCATCCCCGCGGAATCGGCGACAACTCTGCCATACAGGCGCCCGGAATCGGTTCACCATAGCGTTGCATCTTCTTGGCGTGTCCCGGAGGAATTTTGCCCTGCTTGGCCAGTCCGGGAGGCAAACGGTAGTTTGATCCCAGGCAGCGGCGAAGGTAAACGCGGTCGTGTTCGGTGAAACGGTAATCCCTGCCGCCATCACGATCGCCATACCGATCGTCGTCATCATCATCGTCGTGACGAGAATGACGAGACGGCTGTTGCGAGCGCGCATAGTCGCTTTCGCGCCGCGGAGCACTGTTCTGGTATGCGTTTGAATTCGAAGCAGAGTTCAGGTTCCAGCCGACAACCGCCTCGGGTTCGATGACAGCTTCATGTTTTCCGGTCGCCGCCGCGCCCACGGTGCCCGTCCCGGCTCCGACAGCAGCTCCGATCAGGGCGCCTTTGCCGCCGCCGATCAGGCCGCCGAGCAATGCACCTGCACCGGCTCCGCCGCCGATCAACACGGCGTTGCGCTTCGTGTGGGAAGCGCCTTCAAGACGGATTGGTTCGGCTGAAACGTTCACTCTACGTCCGCCGCAAGAGACCCATTGCGGCTCCAGTACCAGGACGCCGGGCCCCTTCAGGCGGCCAGAGCTTTTCGCTTCGCTGATCACGCCGCCAACAGGACTGTTCCTGGCGCAACTGCGTCCGCCCAGGTTTACGGGTTGAACAAGCACTCCCTGGAAGGCATTGCCGGGGCGCGCCGTCTCGCTGGAAATCCGGTTGTCTATACGGACCTGGATCTGCTGCGCGGCTAAAACCGTGCTGAACAGCACGATAGGTAAAATTCGGAATTTCGACACAATCATCGGGAACCTCGTCCAACGTTCGCGATGATGGTACTTCCGCAGGGGTAACCAAGGCAGCTTACGAGGGGCCAACGGCGTCGGTAATGCGACTATGTACCTCGTTAACGTACTCAGTAGGAAGAGCTTAGCCGGGGGGCCAAGACATCCTCCGCCCGCCGATCAGGTGGAGATGGAGGTGGAACACCGACTGGCCGGCATCCGGTCCGACGTTGTATACGGTCCGGTAGCCGCTGTCATCAATGCCCCGTTCTTTTGCCAGTTTGGCCGCAATCAAGTGGCTGTAGCCGATGATCTCGGCGTCTTCATGACTGGCCGTGTTGACCCCTGAGACGTGCCTTTTCGGCACGATCAGGATGTGTGTAGGGGCGCCAGGATTGATGTCGTGGAAGGCATAGACCTTTTCGTCTTCGTACACCTTTTTGGAGGGAAGTTCGCCCTTGATGATCTTGCAGAAGAGGCAATTGGACATGGGGAGCATTGTCCACGCTAGCTGGGTCATTGTCCATCACATGCAATCTACATGTTTACATGTATTTCACATGTGCCTATAATTCATCGCATGCCAAAGATGGTCCAGATCCGTAATATGCCTGATTCGGTTCATCGAGTCGCCAAAGCTCGGGCTGCCATGGCCGGAATGTCCCTATCGGATTACCTATTGAAGGAGATTAGACGCGCTATGGAGCGACCTACGATGGAGGAGGTTCTGGCCCGCCTTGAGAAGAGGGAACCAGTTTCTACGGCGAAGGCTGTGGCCGACATCCTTCGCGAAGAACGCGAGGCACGGTGATTGTTCTGGATGCTTCCGCAACAGTGGAATTGCTCCTGATGACGCCCCGAGGTGCGCTCGTGAAACAAAAGCTACACCCCGACGTGATCCTTCATGCTCCGCACTTGATCGACGTGGAAGTGGCGCATGTTCTCAGGAGAATGGTAAGACTCGGGGAGATGAGTTCTACAAGGGCCACGATGGCTCTGCAGGATTTTCACGATCTGGACATAGCGCGATACCCGCACGAACCGCTACTTCGTCGCATTTGGACGTTGAAAGACAACATCTCGGCATATGATGCGGCGTATGTTGCATTAGCCGAGGCACTCGGTGCCTGCTTGATTACTTGCGACGCAAGGCTAGGCTCAGCACCTGGGCACGCTGCGAAACTCGTGCTCGTTTAGCCTTCGCGCAGGCCGTGATTGACCATCTCGGACAAACTCCGGTAAAATAACCTTTTGCTCAGGCAAGATTTTTGTTTCTAGAAGGATAAGCAGCAGCATGGCAAACCACGTTTCGGCCCTGAAGCGGGCCCGTCAGACGGAAAGACGTACCGCCGTTAACCGCAACAACAGGTCTCGTCTACGTACGGCGATCCGCCATTTCCGCGAAGCTCTTGCTTCGGGCAACAAGCAGGAAGCAGTCACGGTATTCCGCGCCACCGTTTCGGCGCTGGACAAGTCCGTTCAAAAGGGCGTTCTCCACAAGAACACCGCCTCCCGGTATAAGAGCCGCCTGAACGCTCGGCTTGAGGCAATGGCCTCCAAGTAGTCCCCGATTTTCAGCAAGGGCAGGCTGCGGCCTGCCTTTTCCTTTTCCGTCCTTGATAGAATCTCCCAGCGATGAACAAAGTGGTTGCGAATGCAGATGAAGCCGTCCGCGATATCCACGACGGCGCGACACTACTGGTGGGCGGATTCGGTCTGTGCGGTATCCCCGAGGACCTGATCGATGCCATCCACCGTAAGGGCGTGAAGAACCTTACTACAGTCAGCAATAATGCCGGGGTGGACCAGTACGGTCTCGGCAAACTTCTGCAGACGCGCCAGATCCGGAAACACATCGGCAGCTACGTCGGAGAGAACAAGCTCTTTGAACAACTCGTGCTGTCGGGTGAACTCGATCTGGAGTTGAATCCGCAAGGAACGCTCGCGGAACGTATTCGCGCAGGAGGGGCGGGCATCGCTGCGTTTTATACCCCGACCGGTTTCGGAACCCTGGTGGCGCAGGGCAAAGAGACGCGCGAGTTCGATGGCCGTCAGTACGTGATGGAGCGTGGTCTTACCGGTGATTTCGCGCTCGTCAAAGCCTGGAAGGCGGATCGCTGGGGGAACCTCGTTTATCGCAAGACGGCGCGCAACTTCAATCCGATGATGGCGACCGCCGGCAAAGTCACTATTGCTGAGGTCGAGCAACTGGTCGAGGTTGGCGAAATCCCCCCTGACGAAGTGCACACGCCGGGCATATTTGTAAATCGTATCGTCGTTTCTCACGCGGAGAAGCGGATCGAGAAACGCACCGTGAGGAAGATAGTCTAGTGCCAGCTCCGGATTCAACCCAGGAAGAAGTTCGAGCCAGCGTGCTGAAATACATCCGTATGTATGAAGAAGGTGGACTTACGCTTGGAGATCTTGCGGCCGAGCTTTCGGTGTATGCCCCGGCTTACAACGAGGTGATGGGAGCCGTTACGGACCACTGGCGCGAGTTGCTGAACGCGGCTTTGGAACAGCATCGCCAACCCGCAAATGGCTTCGAGGAACTGGAAGAGAAGTTAACCGATTTTCGCCGCGCCGAAGCGGCCTGGTAAAAGGACTGACGCAATGTCCACCCCGCCTAAAGTGACCAAAGATATCGATAAGCGCGAAGGTATCGCCCGGCGTATTGCACATGAACTTCGTGACGGCTTCTACGTGAACCTTGGCATCGGTCTGCCGACTCTGGTGGCCAACTTCGTGCCGAAGGGAATCGAAGTTGTCCTGCAAAGCGAAAACGGGATGCTTGGAGTAGGCCCCTGGCCCTTCGAAGGGGAGGAGGATCCGGACCTGATCAATGCAGGCAAGGAGACCGTGACGGAGATTGCCGGGACTGCGTACTTCTCGAGCGCCGACTCATTCGGAATGATTCGCGGCGGACACGTTGACTTGACCGTCCTCGGCGCGATGGAAGTGGATGCTCAAGGCAATCTCGCCAACTGGATGATCCCCGGCAAAATGGTGAAAGGCATGGGCGGAGCCATGGACCTCGTCGCGGGGGCCAAGCGCGTCATCATCGCCATGGAACACACCACCAAGAACGGTGAGCCAAAGATACTGGAGACGTGTAGCCTGCCGCTGACCGGAGTCGGCGTGGTGGACACCATCGTCACTGAAATGGCTTACATTCAGGTGACCAAGTACGGTTTGGTTTTGGAGGAAGTAGCGAAGGGGGTGACGCCAGAGGACGTGCAGAAGGCGACGCAACCAAAGTTGATCGTTAGTCCGAATCTGAAGGAGATGGCGGGTTAGTTCTTCTAGGCACAGGGTACGACGATGCTGATTCCATCGAGTGCGGGCTCGAAATGGCGTGGATTAAAGGTCAGAAGTTCGGCTGCTTTTCCACGCGTTGCTGACGCAGCAATCACCGCATCGTAAGTGCGCCCTCCGCCCCAAGCATCGGCTGCCAATCTAGCCAGTAATTTCACCTGCTCGCTGGCATCGAGTGCCACCACCATTCGTGAATGGACGAAGTTCGCTTCGATAACTGCCCATGCATCCCTACATGAAAGCCTATGTGGAGCAGGCAAACGTGTCAGCACCGAATATGCTTCTGTGAGAGCATGGATCGGCACGACCATCCGCTCGCCTCGCGTCAAGCGACGCTCGATCTCCGCGAACGCAGCAGTGTGCTGCTCGTGCCAAGAGCAAACCGCAGCTACCATGCAGCTTGAATCGACAGCAAAGGCCTCGCTCATCGTCCGCGTTGCGACCGGATGTCGCGACGCACCCGGTCTTCAGTTTCAGATGTAAGCTTTGGTGTTTTCTTTTCCGGTTGTGCGATTACCAACTCGCCCTTGCGAACAAGCTTTATCGGGAGGGGCTGTGGTTCTATCTCAATCCGGCCATCATGGAAACGGACTTCCAGGGGAACGCCCGGCCTTAAGTCTGCCTCGCGGCGAATCTCGCTCGGGATCACCAATCTTCCGGCTGAATCTATGGTAGTAACCATACCATGCATTCTACCATATCACTTCTTGGGGCCAAAAGTGTGCGCGCGCTCAAATTCCTCTTCGAGTTCACGGGTGCGCAAGTTCTCCCGAATATGCGCCAGCTTTTGTTCCAGCCTGAGCAGAGCATCCTGGATGTTTTTGGTATTCGTCAATGCGATGTCGCGCCACATTGAGTAAGGGCTTTGCGCGATTCGCGTCATCTCGCGAAGAGCACGCCCGCCGATTGATTTTGCCTCGGGGTTGTCGCCGATGGTATCCACCAGGGTGGATGCAAAGGCGGTTGAAAGCATCTGCGGGAGGTGACTCACTAAGGCACAGACCCGGTCATGCTGGGCAGGATCGAAAAGCACGACCTGCGTTCCGATTTTTTCTAATAAGTCGAGGAACTCAGGAATTCGCGACTGGTCGGCGTTCTGTCCGGGGTAGAGAGTCAGGAGCCACACGGCATCGCGAAACAAGTTCGCATCGGCATATTCGACTCCGGCGTGTTCCTTCCCCGCCATGGGATGACCGGGCAAAAAACGGTGTGCCACGTCATCGCCGAAAACATCATGCGCGCGCGCCATGATTTCTGTCTTTGTGCTTCCCACGTCCGTGATCAACGCGTCTGCCGGAACGAGCGGGCCAATGCGTTCAATCAGGTCAATGATGCTTCCCACCGGGGTCGCGATAACGATAAGGTCGCTTCCTTTGATCGCCATCTCAGGAGAGGCGATGGCTTCGTCGATGGCACCGAAATCGCGTGCCTGAAGCAGCACGTGCTCGCGATCACAGCCAACGATCTTCCCCTGAAAGCCTGCCTTGCGCACCGCCAGCGCGAACGAACCGCCGATCAGGCCGGTACCGATGACGGTGATCTGCCGGAAGCTCACTCGGTACCCGGTTCGTCGGCGACGATTTCGCTCTTCTGGATGTTCCGCATGATGTCCATGATGCTCTCGAAGATCAGGTGGAGGTCGGTGTTCGAAAGCGGGCCCTTGTTCGCGCGCGAGATATTTCGCAACACTTCGCGCTCTCGATCATGTTCGCGGATCGGAATGTCGAGGTTCCGCTTAACGCGGCCGATTTCGCGTGCGGCTTCCGCGCGCTCGTTGAGCAGACGCACGAGCTGAGGGTCAATTTCGTCGATCTTCTTGCGCCAGTCGGAGATATCCATTCGTTCTCGCCCGCTATTTTGTGGTGGATTGCGCTGCTTGCCCAGCCCCATGCAACAGGTTGCCAATGAAATCGTAAACAGCTTCCGCTTCTCGTCCGTGTTCCGCGCGTTCGATCACCTGCACGATACCGCTTCCTACGATCGCCGCATCGGCAAACGACGTAACTTCGGCGAACTGCTGGGCATTCGAAATCCCAAATCCCACCGCAACGGGCAGCTTCGTAAAGTCCCGGATGCGGGAGACAAGACTGCTTGCGTCGGAGGCAATCTCCTGGCGTGTTCCGGTGACTCCAGTTCGCGAAACAGCGTAAACAAACCCGCGTGAAGCTTCGCAGATCGCATTCAGGCGCTCGTCAGGACTGGTGGGTGCCGCCAGGAAAACTGTATCTAGCTCGGCCTTGCGCATGATGGGCAAGTACTCGCCGGCCTCTTCGACTGGCAGGTCCGTCACTAGCACACCATCGACACCGGCTGCTTTTGCGGTGTCGGCAAAATGTTGCAGGCCCAAACGCACCAGCGGATTCAAATACGAAAAGACCAGCAATCCCGCTCGGGGCGCCTGCGCACGAATCTCTTTCGCAAGGTTCAGAACATCCGCCAGCGTCGTGCCGCCCCGTAACGCCCGTTCACTTGCACGCTGAATTACCGGACCGTCGGCAACGGGATCGCTGAAGGGAACGCCAAGTTCGATTATGTCCGCTCCTGCGCGGATTGCCGACAGCACGACTTCGCGAGAGGTCGCAAGGTCAGGGTCGCCACATGTGATGTAAGCGACGAGTCCGGGCTTGCGGTGAAATTGAAGCGCCATCAGCCCGCCAGCTCCTTCATGTTCTCGCGATGAATACCGATGTCCTTGTCGCCGCGTCCGGAGACATTCACGATCACAATCTCATCCTTTTTCATTGTGGGCGCGCGCTTGATTGCCTCGGCTACGGCATGTGCCGACTCCAAAGCGGGAATGATTCCTTCCATCCGTGCCAGAATCTTCGTGGCCTCGAGAGCTTCTTCGTCGGAAGCCGAAACATACTCTGCCCGGCCGACATCTCTCAGTTGCGCATGTTCAGGTCCAATGGACGGATAGTCCAGTCCGGCGGAAATCGAGTGTGTCGTCGCCACCTGACCGGCTTCATCCTGAAGCAGGTAAGAATACGTCCCCTGCAATACGCCTGGCGATCCGCCTTCGAACCGCGCTGCGTGTTCACCTAATTTCATTCCGCGGCCTCCGGCCTCCACGCCGATCAGCTTCACCTGTTTGTCATCGATAAACTCAAAGAATGCGCCAATCGCGTTTGAGCCACCGCCTACGCAGGCAATCACTGCATCGGGTAAACGTCCCGCCTGCTCAAGGATTTGTGCGCGAGCCTCTTTCGAAATGCAGCGATGGAAATCGCGCACCATCGTCGGATACGGATGTGCACCCAGCACGCTCCCCAGCATGTAATGCGTCGTGCGGACGTTCGTGACCCAGTCGCGCATCGCTTCGTTGATTGCGTCTTTCAGCGTTTTTTGGCCGGAATCCACACCACGCACTTCGGCACCAAGCAAGCGCATGCGGAAGACGTTCAGTTCCTGCCGACGCATGTCCTCGGTACCCATGTAGACGACGCAATCCATGCCAAACAATGCGCACACCGTTGCGGTTGCAACTCCGTGTTGACCGGCGCCGGTCTCGGCGATGATGCGATGCTTGCCCATCCGACGCGCAAGTAGCGCCTGACCGAGTGCATTATTGATCTTGTGTGCGCCGGTATGCAGCAGATCTTCACGTTTCAGGTAGATCTGCGCTCCGCCAAGTTCTGCGCTCAAGCGCCGCGCGAAGAATAACGGCGTTGGACGTCCGGCAAAATTTCGCAGGAGCTCATCCAGTTCCGCGTGAAACGCCGGGTCGGCCTTGGCTCTCTCGTACTCGCGCTCCAACTCCTGGAGCGCGGCCATGAGCGTTTCGGGGACATAGCGCCCCCCGTATGGACCAAACCTTCCAGCGAGATTGGCTGAAGCGGTACTCAAATCGACTCCTAATTTCGTGCGGCGCGAGCGGCGATCACAAACTCGCGCAATTTCTGAAGATCTTTCTTGCCTGGTTCGGCTTCGACGCCGGAGCAGACATCTACGCCCCAGGGGCGCAGCATTCTGATTGCATCCGCGACGTTCGTTGGCGACAACCCTCCCGCAACGATCACTCGCGTTTCGCGGGCAATGCCCGGCAGGAATTCTTCGACGCGTTTCCAGTCGAACGTCTGCCCGGTACCGCCGCGGTCGGTCTTTCCCGTCACAGGATCGTGAACGACGCTGTCGAGCAAAACTCCGTCGACGCATCTGTCCTGGAGAAAGTTACGCGCCAGGCCTTCCACGCCCGGTGCGACGTGCAGCGTCTTGAAGACACGCATCTGCCCCCGTGATCGCCGCGAACCATGACGAAAAAGCTGCTGCGCAAAATCCGGGGACTCATCTCCGTGCAGTTGCACAGCCGTTAGGCCTACTTCCGCCGCAATCTCCTCAATGGCAGCCGCAGACTCATCATAGAAGACGCCCACCTTTTCCATCGTGTGGGGCAATGCACGCGTGATCTCTTTTGCCACTTCGACGGTGATCCGCCGTTTGCTCGGCGCAAAAAGCATCCCGATTGAATCAGCGCCCGCTTCGGCAGCCGCTCGGGCGTCTTCCGGATTCGTCATGCCGCAGATCTTCACCCAAACCATCAGAGCGCCACCGATCTGCGAGCAAGAAGTTCGCTCAAGGCTTCTCCCGGATGATCCGCTCTCATCAGCGTTTCGCCGACGAGGAACGCGTGATAACCGGCTTCGCGCAATGATGCAATATCGTGTGCGCTCTCGATGCCGCTTTCGGCCACGCGGACCACTCCGTCCGGAATCATCGGACCAAGCCTTAACGCCGTATTCAGGTCAACGTGGAAGGTGCGGAGATTGCGGCTATTCACGCCGATCACATCGAAACCAATCGCCAGCGCGCGCTCGAGTTCGGTCTCGTCATGCACTTCGCAAAGTACATCCAGGCCGGTTTCCCGAGCCTTCGCATTAAACCGCTTCAACTCACCGTCCGACAGCGCCGCCACGATCAGCAGGATGGCATCTGCACAGTTGACGCGTGCCTCTACGATCTGAAACTCATCGACGATGAAGTCTTTTCGCAGCAGTGGAATGTTCACTGCTGCCGACGCTTCGACCAGGTAATCGAGAGAACCCTGGAAATACTCTTCATCGGTAAGCACCGAGAGCGCGGCCGCGCCCCCGTGTGTCAATTCCGCCGCCAGTGCAGCGACATGAAAACTCCCGCGGATCAATCCCTTTGAGGGCGATGCCTTCTTGAGCTCTGCGATTACCGCCGGTCCCTTCAACGACTTCGCTCGTAACGCATTGGCGAAGCCGCGCGGTTCGTGCGTGGCTGCTTGTCGTTCCAGTTCGGTCACACTCATCCGCGACTTCGTCTCGGCTACACGCCGGCGCGTAGAGGCGACAATCTGGTCCAGACTTACGGGCATCGGAATCCTTCGATTATGCAACAATTTCTGCGCGTCGTGCGATGTTGCAGCTCATCGAATAATTTATAGGTCTATACGAAACGCGTTATGCGTTGATGAGGACGGGGCGATGAACAGACCTCCCGGTGTTGTCGTCATTGCGGTTCTGTATTGGATAGGAGCGTTCTTCCTGCTGTTTGTTGGTGGCGTTCTGCTCATCGGCTTTACCGCATTCGGCGCCATGGCGCAGGGCATGCAGACGATTGTCGCCGGACTCGGATCCATCGGTGGCATCCTGCTTCTCGGCTTCGGCGCCATCTTGGCCTTTATCGGATATTCGCTATTTCAATTGAAGGAATGGGCGCGGATCACGGCCATCGTGTTTTCCGGCATCGCCATTCTCGCCGCCGTTCTCTCGTTTATATCGCCGATTGGCATGGGCATGATTAGCCGTGTCTTCCGTCTGGCGGTGAATGCCGTCATTGTCTGGTACCTCGTGCAGCCGCAGATCAAGGCTGCCTTCCGATAGGAGACTCATGAAGCACAATCTAGAAGACACGATCGCACTTCTGTCACGCACTCCCGCCGCACTCAACGTTTTGTTACGCGACTTGCCCGAATCCTGGACTCACCGAGCGGAAGGCGAAGGTACCTGGAGCGCCTTCGACATTCTCGGCCACCTCGTTCATGGCGAGCGCACAGACTGGGTCCCACGCACCAAACGAATTCTTGAATCGGGCGAGAGTGTGCCTTTCGACAAGTTTGATCGATTGGCGCAGTTCAAGGAATCCCAAGGCAAATCGCTACCGCAGTTGCTCGATGAGTTCTCCGCGTTGCGTTCGGAGAGCCTGAAGACCCTGCGTTCCCTTAACCTCACCGCGGCGGACATGGAGCGCCGTGGCACCCACCAGGCCTTTGGCGCGGTCACGCTGTCACAACTCCTGGCGACCTGGGCGGCTCACGATCTTACGCATTTACATCAACTGTCGCGGGTAATGGCACACCAGTACCGAGAAACTGTAGGGCCATGGACGGCTTTCCTCGGCGTACTGCAGTGCTCTGGACACAGCTCCTAATGTCAACTGGTGAGAAATTTCAGAAGATCGGGACTGGGCATTGTCCCGATACAGGAATGCCTCACACAAAAATGGAATGCAATTCCTTGACGCTCACCTCCGGTGAGCATAAAAGGCGGCTATTGCCGCGATTTTTTGCGGGGAGCGCCACATGAAACCGGTTCAAACTTTCAGCGTTGTTCCCAACCTTCCTCCCAATATTGAGGCCCTTCGAGAGCTTGCGTATAACCTTCGCTGGTGTTGGAGTCATGAGAGCGTCGAGTTGTTCCGGCGACTCGATGGCGATCTTTGGGAGACGACCGGCCACAACCCCGTCCGTATGCTGGGTTGCATTGAGCAGGAACGTCTGGAATCCGCTTCGAAGGACGATGCCTTTCTAGCGCATCTGGAGCGCGTTTCCAACCGGCTTCACGGCTACTTAGGTGGCGAGTCGACCTGGTTCCAGAAGCATTGCGGGAAGAAGGAAATGCCGGTCGTCGCGTATTTCTCGGCCGAGTTCGGCCTTACCGAGTGCCTGTCGATCTTCGCCGGAGGCCTCGGCATACTTGCCGGAGACCATCTCAAGTCCGCCAGCGATCTGGGGCTGTCGCTGGTTGGAGTTGGCCTGCTCTACCAGCAAGGCTACTTCAAACAGTATCTGAACCAATCAGGATGGCAGCAGGAAGCGTACGAGGACAATGACTTTGAAAACCTTCCGCTGAACGTTGCATACGGTGCCGACGGCAAACCTGTAGTCATCGAAGTAAAGCTCGCCGGACGACCGGTGTACGCCCAGGTGTGGCGCGTGCAGGTCGGCCGCGTTCCGCTCTATCTGCTCGATTCCAACATTCCCCAGAATGCGCAGTCGGCGGACCGGGATATTACCGACCAGCTTTATGGTGGCGACAAGGAAATGCGCATCCGGCAGGAGATGCTGCTTGGGATCGGCGGCTATCGTGCGCTGCAGGCTCTCGGAATTCAACCTACGGTTTACCACATGAATGAGGGACACTCGGCTTTCCTTGCCCTCGAACACACCCTGTCTCTGATGCACAAGCACGGGTTGAACTTTGCGGAAGCCCGAGAACTCGCTTCAGCAAGCCTGGTTTTTACGACTCATACTCCCGTCGAAGCCGGACACGACTATTTCCCACCTGATTTGACTGAGCGTTACCTGGGGGAGACGGCGTACCTGCTGGGCAAATCGAATCAGGAGTTCATGCAGTTTGGGCGTACGCGGAACATCGGCGATTTCTGTATGACGGTTCTGGCACTGAGGTTTGCGTCGCGCTGCAATGGAGTCAGCCGTCTTCACGGGGAAGTCAGCCGTCGGATGTGGCAATGGATGTGGCCCGGGGTGCCGCTGGAGGAAGTTCCTATCGGCCACGTAACCAACGGCGTCCATTTCCGCAGCTGGATTTCGCTCGAGATGAACCAGCTTTACGACCGCTACCTCGGCCCGAGTTGGCGGGAAGAACCGGCCAATTCCGAGTTATGGAGCCGTGCTCATAACATCCCGGCCGAAGAACTATGGAGAACCCATCAGCGACGCCGTGAGCGCCTGGTGGGGTGGGCGCGTGATCGAGTGCGGAATCAACGCATCCGCCGGGGTGCTCCACAGATGGAGATCGAAGCTGCCGACGAAATCCTCGACCCCGATGCACTGACCATCGGCTTTGCCCGCCGCTTCGCTACCTACAAACGTGCCACTCTCGTGCTCCGCGACCTTCCGCGCCTCCGGCGTATGCTCAGTGATACTGCCCGTCCGCTGCAGTTCATATTTTCCGGGAAAGCGCATCCTCGCGACGATGCCGGCAAGGAGTTCATCCGGCAAATCACGCAATTCAGCCGCGATCCGGAACTTGGACGCCATGTCGTATTCCTCGAAGACTACGACATGGCTGTCGCTCGATACCTGGTCCAGGGGGTGGATGTGTGGTTGAACAATCCGCTTCGTCCCAATGAAGCCAGCGGTACCAGCGGTATGAAGGCGGCTGCCAACGGCGTCCTGAACCTCAGCACCCTGGACGGCTGGTGGGACGAAGTGTGGCGCGACGCCGAACAACCGACCGAGATCGGCTGGAGCATCGGGAATGGCGAGTCCTATAACGACCAGAACTATCAGGACCAGGTAGAAGCCGAAGCGCTCTACGACATCCTGGAGCATGAACTCATTCCCATGTTCTACGACCGGGGTGCCGATCGCACGCCGCGCAGGTGGGTAAACCGCATGAAGACGTCAATCGCGGGGCTTTGCGGTTTTGTGAATACGCACCGCATGGTTAGCGACTACATCTGCGAGTACTACGAGAAGGCGCATGAGCAGTTCCGAAATCTTGAGGCTGACCAGGCCGCACGAGCGCGACAACTCGCGAAGTACCTGGACCGCGTGCAGCAGGAATGGCCCCACGTCTCGGTCCAGCACATTGAAGAAGCGCCCTTAGCCCTGGCTGTGTCCTCGCAGATACCCGTTCGCGCGGAGGTCAACCTTGGAGCGCTAACGCCCGAGGATGTAGTCGTGGAACTCTACTTGGGACGCGTTGACACCAGCGGTGAAATCGTCGATGCGCGGGCAGTCGTAATGGAGTCAAACGGTAAGGGGACGAATGGATTGTACGGGTTCTCAGCAAGAACGGAACTGACTCGCAGCGGACGCCACGGCTTCACGGTTCGCGTACGGCCAAATCATCCTGATCTCGCCTCGCTCAACCATGTGCCTGGACTGATCTGTTGGGCGGACGCACAGAACAGCGCATCGATGAAGGCGAAGGTCTGAAGAACAATCTGGCGGAAGCGTGTGCGAGTCGAACACACCGTAGACATCGCGAAGATGCCCACCGCCGGTTTTGAAGACCGGGAGGATCACCGGACCCCATGCGCTTCCGCGTGAGGTCATTGTAGCGTGTCAGGTGTGGAGTCTTAAGCGACGTCCGCGTTTTCCTCGTCCGGAACCGGCATGCCTGTCTGGATCGTCACCAGTCCAAGGTGCTTCACTGCAGCGTCTGCGCGTTCCCAGCGGTCGGGGACCGCATCTCTCCGGCGCAGCTTGTTCATGAATTTTCCGACACGCATGGAGCCCCGCATGAAGTGACCGGCCTTCAGTGGACCCTTGATCCTGTAATCTTGCAGGCAATGCATGGCGATACTGATTGCGCATCCGCACTGGGAGCAATCCGGTGTGCCACCGAAGATGCAAGGTTCCACACGCGTTTTCAGATCCGCCGAATAGTTTGCTGACATGGTTGCGAACGTACATTGCTCGGGATTTACCGGCGGATTCGTGAACGCTTCTCCCGTCTTACCGAACATCAGCAACTTCGGATATCGTTTTCTCCACTCGGGGAGCTTTGCAACGAGTCGCGCCTTTGCTTCGGGAGTCAGCATTTCCGGAGATTGTTCTCCCACCTGGGGCGTATAGAGGCTGAGCCAGATGGATCGCGATTCCGGACGTCCATTCCAGAACTCGAAGTATTCGTCGAGGTAGTCGTCGCGCTCCATCATCGGCTGTGTCACGGTCAGGTGCACGTTTACGCGGCAATTCTTTATGTTCTTCAGGATGCGTTCGTAGGTGGCAGGCTTACGACGGATGTCGTGATGCTCTGGCAGTCCATCTACGGAGATAGTTACGCGGATCTTTTCGTTCGCCGTCCATTCCGGCGGAATCGGGATCACTGCGCTGGTGACCACCATCGGCCAAACGCCCAGTGCCACCAGCCGCGGAAGGATGCGGCTCAACTCGCGATGCCGGATCATCGGCTCACCGCCGACCAGGGAAACATGCAGTGGCCGGTGTTTCTTTACCAGTCCGACGACACCTTCCACCAGATCATCCCCGCGATAATCCGCCAGTTCTCGCAGCACAACGCCTCCGCCGAGATGCGTGTCGTTGTATGCATAGCAACCGGGACAACTCAGCGGGCACTCACGGGTGATTTCGATCGACAGCATGGGCATGCTGCCCGTCAAGATCCGGCCCCATGCGGAGATAACGTCCTTACTCTTCATGGATACCTTTAGATGCGCCCCGGGTATGAACGCTCTTGTATTTCAGTGGGGCGAATGACGAGGCGGCGCGACGAGCCGGTCAAAGGGCACATGAAATGGTTCATGTGCCCGCAAACATCATACACGTTAGCGCTTTGCGGCGTCTGCCAGTTCGCGCTTGCTCAGATACCAGTCTGTAATATCCAGGCCCGGAGTCTTCACGCGAGCTTCGGCATCAGCTTGGGTCGGCGGAGGCGGTACTACGACTTTGTCTCCCGGACGCCAGTTCGCGGGCGTAGCGCATGCGTTTGCATCTGCCGTCTGGAGCGCTTCGAAGATGCGGATGAGTTCGTCAACATTGCGGCCAAGGGACATCGGGTAGTACAGAATGGCACGGATCATCCCTTTTGGATCAATTACAAAAACTGCACGGACCGTAGCGGTATCGCTTACGGCCTCATGCACCATGCCGTAGGAGCGTGCAACCTTCTGGTCGAGATCGGCGATGACCGGGAAGGGAATCTTCACTCCCACCTTTTCCTCAATGTTTCGCACCCAGGCGATATGTGAGTAGACGCTGTCAATGGAGTTGCCGATCAACTGCACGTTCCGTTTCTCGAAATCGGGATAACGCCGCGCGAATTCCACGAACTCGGTTGTGCATACCGGTGTGAAATCCGCCGGATGCGAAAACAACATCACCCATTTGCCTTTCGACGTGTAGTCGCTCAGATGAATGATTCCGTGTGTCGACTTTGCCTCGAACTCCGGAGCCGGTTCATTGATGCGAGGCATTCTGGAGATAGTTCCAGTAGCAGTCGCTGTGCTCATCTTCCTCTCCTGGTTTGTTATGTGGGTGAAAGGGCCAAAGTACAACGTTTGACGTCGGAACGCTGGCGAACAGAGAAACCGCCGATTAGGATACGCTCAGCGGTTAAGCGCGTCAAAAGCGCCCGTGCAGCCCGAATCACCGGAGATGCCATGCCAAGACTGCCATTTATTACTGTCGACGTATTTACCTCTACGCCTTTGCAGGGGAACCAACTGGCGGTGTTCACCGATGGATCGGGGCTTTCGGCGGAACAAATGCAGTCCATCGCGCGCGAAACGAACCTTTCCGAAACCACCTTTGTCATTCCGCGCACCTTTGAAGAAGTGAAGCAGAGCGGCTATCGCGTCCGTATCTTCACTGTGTATGAAGAACTCCCTTTCGCCGGCCATCCCACTTTGGGAACAGCCTGGGTGCTGCGTGGCATCGGTGGCGCCGACGAGATTGTCCTTGATTTGAACATCGGGAAGATTCCCGTGCGCTTCAGTACGGAAAATGGGCAGCCATTTGGGGAAATGCGGCAGACGGATCCAGTGTTTGGAAAGGTCCATTCGCGCGAAGATATCGCACGCATAGCCGGCCTAAACATCGGCGATATTTCCGACGATGTGCCGATCCACACAGTTTCCACAGGAGTCCCTTTCGTGATTGTTCCGATTGCGAAGTTATCTACCCTGCAGACGTTGAGCTTTGCTTACAGCGACGCAGTCGAATATCTGGCGAAGAGCGACGGCAAGTTCCTCTACTTCGTGTCGCGCGAAACCCTCGATCCACAGGCTCGTTTGCACGCGCGCATGATCTTCTACAACGGTGAGGATCCGGCCACCGGTTCTGCCGCAGGATGCACCGCTGGATGGATGGCAAAGCACGGCGTTGCGCGTTCCGACGAGCATGTGCTCATCGAACAGGGCATCGAGGCAAAGCGTCCGAGCAGAATTTTTGTCCGCGCGGAGAAGAAAGGTGATTCAGTGGTCAACGTGCGCGTTGGAGGGCAAGCTGTGGAAGTCGCGCGCGGCGAGCTGTTTTTCTAGCTTGGGCGGGCGTTTTCGTTGCGTCGATATTCACAACCCCTAGTGGATCATCAACGCAAATCTCAACGGCATAAATATTTCTTTGTTTGTTGTGTTGGCACTTGCCAGAAGGCCGCCAAACTCCTAGTATGCAGTTCGCTCTGATTGATTCGCCAATAGAGAAGACAAAAATATAAAGCGGTGCAGGACCAAATGCGGCCGCCGATTTGCCTACCAGCCATGGTTCCCGGCAACGGCCTACCGCCTGCGGCCTGTAAATCCGCAAGGGGACTAAATGAAGCCGAAGCGTACCATCCTGTGCGTCGACGACAACGAACAGTTACTCTCCATCAGAAAAGTGATGCTCGAAACCCGCGGGTACCGGGTTATTTCCTGCTGCACAGCGGAAGAGGCGCTTGAGCTGTTCAAGCGTGGTGGCATCGATCTCCTCCTTACCGATTTCGTCCTCCCCGGCATGGACGGCCAAAAACTTGTTCAGGAAGTGAAGAACCTCTCACCGCAGACACCTGCGATCCTGTTTTCCGGAAAGGTCAAGTTCTACGACCGCGACTGCCGTGCTGATCTCTTCCTGCCGAAGGGATCCTACGCTCCCATCGAACTGCTCGAGCGCATCCGGCTATTACTGGTTCGGAAGCGCGGCCCGAAACGGGCTGTCATCTCTCCCGCATTCATTGGTGCAGATCACCGTACAGCCGCCGCCAGTTAGTTCTCATACTTGCAATCACCACGCCCGGCGCGAGTGCCGGGCTTTTCTGTTTCCGGTCCCTCTGCTTATTTCCTCTAAGGTGAAACACTAAATTGCGCATTCGCGCCATCGATTCCGCGATGCCATTCTCCACCTTCTACCCTAAGGCCCGCGGTTAACTTTCCCCCCTGTTTTTCCACCTGTTTGAAGGCGCCTTTCTCTAGGTAAGTACTAAGCGAATCAGCGAGAGGTTTCGATTCAAGTCTCTGGATGACAATGCTTTGTATCGTTAGTGTTAGGTATCTCGTTTGTCCGCCTTAGATTTTGAGAGATTTCTAAGGCCCTAGCCCGGGTTTACCTAGGGCTCTATACCGCATGTAAATACAAGAGTCTGCCGATACTTTGTGAGTTGATGAACCCGCACTCTTGCCTTCGTTACACAACACTCGGAGGTCGGTTTTGAAAATCGCGATTCGCTTGGCTACGGTTCTCCTCGCGCTTTCGGCAGCCAGTTTTGCTGGAGTCACGATTAATTCCCCCGCAAATGGCGCGACGTCGAATTCGCCCGTTCACGTTAGTGCCTCGGCAACACCCAACTACTCGAACACTTCCATCAAGGCAATGCAGGTCTATATTGATGGAGGGCTCGTCTACAGCCAGCCCGGCAGTGCAGTAAACGCGTACTTCAAAATGGGCCAGGGTTGGCACAGCGTAACTGTGAAAGCGTGGGACTCGGCAGGCAATAGCTTCATGTCATCCCGCTCGGTACAGGGATCAGGTTCCGGCATTTTTCTAAATTCTCCTGCGGAAAACACCTCGGCTAGTTCGGTTCGTGTTCAAGGATCCTCCTACTCTCCTTACGGAATTGCCGCTATGGCGATTTACGACAACAGCAATTTGGTAACGAAGGTCGGCGGCAGCTACCTGGACACCACCGTGAACCTCTCTTCCGGTTCCCACTACCTGATGATTCAGGCATGGGACAACAAGGGCAACATCTTCTTCAACCCCGTGAAGGTCTATAACGGCGGCTCCACGAGTTCGTCCGGCAGCACCGGTTCCAGTTCGCAGGTAGCCATTCCGTCGTACGCGACCAAGAAGCTCGACATCGACCAGATGACTGGATGGGATCACTGTGACTCCTGCGCAGGGATCAACGGTTCCGGTCCGTCCACGCCCTACTCGATGACTCAGTTCATCTCGAGCCCGTCGATCGACGGCAAGTCGGCCACGTTCTGGCTCGGCGGCACCACGCCGTACAGCAACGCTCTGTGGTGGAAGCAGCTCGGCGCTATCGATACGGCAAAGAACTTCGTCTACGACCTGAAGTTCTACATCCCGAACCCCAGCGCCGCGCAGGCACTTGAGTTCGATATGAACCAGTCCGTCGGCGGCTACAAGTACATCTTCGGCACCGAATGCGGCATTTTCTCCGGCAACGGATGGCGCATCTGGGACACCGCGAACGTCCGCTGGGTGAGCACCGGCAAAGCCTGCAACGTGAAGGCTGGCGCGTGGAACCACCTGACCTGGGAATTCCAGCGAGTGGGAACGCAGACTCGATTCATCGCGGTTACGCTCAACGGCAACCGCCAGGTCATTGACAAATACTTCTGGGCCCGGCCGGTCAGCGCTCGCGAGCTGAACGTCGCCTTCCAGATGGACGGCAACTATCAGCAGACCGACTACCAGGTCTGGCTCGACCAGGTAAACCTTTACGTTTGGTAGTTCCTCCTGACGGATGCGGGCGCTCTTGCTGAGAGCGCCCGCTCTGTTTCCTTCCAAGAAACGGCAGGCAGTCCACCGAATCCGAAACGAAAGCCAAGCAGGCGCCCTACTCAGGGCGCCTTTTCTTTTTCATCGTGTAAACTGATTGTTTATGCCAGTCATCATCGAAGTCGCAGAGGCCCGCAAGTCTTACCATGTCGGCAAAGTGGACGTGCCGGCGCTGCGCGGCGTCTCCTTCAATGTGGATCGTGGCGAGTTCGTATCCATTCTTGGCCCGTCCGGTAGCGGAAAATCAACGCTGTTCTACCTCCTCGGCGGACTCACGCGCGCAGATTCAGGCAAAGTCGTGATCGACGGCGACGACTTCACCCGGCTGTCCGACGCCGAGCGTACCCGGCTGCGCAAGACGAAGATCGGTTTCGTTTTCCAGAAGTTCAACCTGCTCCCGACCCTCGATGCCCGCACCAATATCGAGATCTCGATGAATATCGCGGGAAAGAACAGCTCCGACCGTGCGTACCTCGATCGCATCACAGATCTCCTTGGCATCAGCAAGCGGCTCATGCATCGTCCATCGGAACTTTCCGGTGGCGAACAGCAGCGTGTCGCGCTTGCCCGCGCACTCATCAACCAGCCGGCCATTATCCTTGCCGACGAGCCCACCGGAAATCTCGACACCAGGAACTCCGAGGCCGTCCTCGACCTGCTGCGGCAATCAAACAAGGAACTCGGGCAGACGATCCTGATGATCACGCACAATCCCGAAGCCGCCGAGTTCAGCGACCGCTCCATCCACATGCGCGATGGGCAGATCGTCGATCCGGCCCACGAGCCGCACTTGCATCCCAAGAAGTAAGCCTGGAATCCTGATCTTCCTTCTTTGGGAAAGTCGAAATGTCCCACCGGTCCTGAGATTCAAGCGTTAATTGTGCTTCCTTGCAAGTAATCTGCCAGCCACTTCACGTGGTATTTGAGGCCGCCAGTGGTATCTATGCCTTATCTGGGAGGACCACATGGCGGATAGAAACTTCGAGCTCGACGTCCGGCCAGGCGCTCAGGCCACCACAACTGTAATCGCAGTTTCCGGAAAGATCGTCATGGAGAATGTCCCCGAGTTCCGCCAGGCATGGCAGACTCTGCAAGGCGACAAGGTAATCTTCGATCTTTCTCGGGTCACCTACATGGATTCCTCCGGCATAGGCTCTCTCGTGAACGCCCACGTCGCCTGTGCCAATCGCGGCAGAAAGATGGCGATTGCCGGCGCCTCCGACCGGCTACAGCGACTGATGAGCCTCACGCAGGTGGACAAGGTCTTCCGCCTTTATCCGGACCTTACAGCCGCTGAATCGGGACTCCAGACCACCGCGCGAGGGGGCATCGCCTGACGTAGGTGGCCGCGGATCGTCTCTTCGAGCATGTACTTTCGTCTGCGTATTCAGCGGGTAATTGCACCTTGGGCACGGTAGAAATCCTCTGCTCCAGTGCTACGGTTGGCCTTCAAGGAGTGCTGAATGAACAAGGTCCCACCGAAGCCCGCGCGGGCGTCATATGTCTCGAAAGCGTCCGCGCCAAAAGCGAAAATTCTGTACTGTGAAGATGACAGCAGCGTTCTAAGTGCTCAGGCCAGGGCGTTTGAAAAGGCCGGATACGCCGTTGAACGCGTGGAGGGTCGCAAAGCTGCCGAGCAGGCGCTACACGCTGGCAGCTATGACGTTGTGGTCCTCGGCCATACGCTGACCAAGGACGACCGCCATCACCTGCCGTACATGGCGAAGAAGGGTAGTCGCGACACGCGTGTCCTCGTGCTGCACGCCAGCGGAAAACACCCGGCGGTCGATTGGGCGCTGGATTCCCGCGAAGGCGACGAAGCCGTCCTCACGGCGCTGGCTTCCTTGGCAGAATACCGGTTAGCCATAGCTGGTTAACTTCACGAACTTACGACCCATCCTCGCCTGCTCTCGGCGAGCGTGGCTCCAGACAGCGATAAAAAGGGTCGGGCACGCAGCCCGACCCGATATCAACCACGGTCCACCCGGTTACACATTCACCTCAGCGGTCTTCATCTCCATCGCCTCTTTCCGAAGATTTTCAAAGAGAATGCTCGATAGATAGCGTTCTCCGTAACTCGGGAGCACGACGACGATCAGTTTGCCGGCGTTCTCCGGGCGTTTCGCTACCTGCACCGCTGCCCAGACAGCTGCCCCCGACGAGATGCCGCACAGAATGCCCTCTTCCACCGGCATACGGCGAGCCATGGCAAGAGCGTCATCGTTTGAAACCGTGACGACATCGTCGATCAAATCGGTTTTGAGAATCTGCGGAATGAAGCCCGCGCCCAACCCTTGGATCTTATGAGGACTAGGCGATCCTCCGCTGAGCACAGCGCTGTCCGTGGGTTCCACGGCAACGATCTTGAACGACGGTTTCTTCGGCTTGATGTACTCGCCGACTCCGGTGAGTGTGCCTCCTGTGCCGACGCCGCTGACGAGAATGTCTACCTTGCCTTCGGTATCGTTCCAGATCTCGGGGCCGGTGGTTTCGCGGTGAATCTTCGGATTTGCCTCGTTGGCAAACTGCTGAAGGATGAATCCGCCCGGGGTGTTGCGCTGGATCTCTTCGGCCTTGGCAATCGCGGCCTTCATGCCCTTTGGCCCCGGCGTAAGTATGATTTCGGCACCGAACGCGCGAAGCAGGACACGCCGCTCGAAGCTCATGGTGTCCGGCATGGTGATGATCAATTTGTAGCCCTTGACTGCCGCCGCAAAGGCGAGGGCAATACCAGTATTGCCGCTGGTCGGTTCGATAAGGACGGTTTGACCGGGGCTGATCTTGCCGGCTTTTTCAGCCTCCTCGATCATACTGACGCCGATGCGGTCCTTGACGCTACAACACGGATTAAAGCTCTCCAGTTTGGCTGCGATCTTCGCGCCAGCGCCATCCGTGACGTGGTTCAGGTAAACCAGCGGTGTGCCGCCTATCAGGTCGGTAACGTCATTCGCAATGTTCATGAAATAAGTCTCCTGGAGAGTTCTTTATGCTGAATCTGATGGTCTGGAACTTATTGAAGTTTCACAAATTACAGCGGTTATGGTGCAAATGCCACATGCGTTGGGCAGCCGGAAAACCTGTTTACGCCTCCCGGATTCCAACTTCCTGACATGTTCGGGCGCAGACGGTTGTCGGTTCGGAAGGGAACGCTGGTTCTGCTGGCGAGCCTTGCGGTCACAACAGCTGCGTTCGCACAGGGGAAGATTCAAGCCGTTGCCATCAATGGAAGGGTTCCATTAGGAATCGAAAGCTTCCGCCTGGTTCCAGCCAAGACAAACTTTTACTTGATGGCTTCCGCGGAGACACAGGACTTCATCGGACTTGCCCGCGTGATAGACGGAAAGAAATCGTACCTTGTCACGGGAAGCCGTCGCCAGCGGGTGAAGTTCTATCCCGATCAATTACACTTCCGCCTCACCGCGAGTGCACGAGAAGATCTGGTTCGCGACACGCCCTTCGACACCGAGTCAAAGCTGACTCTGGAAGATCTGCTGGTGAAACTGAAGTTTCGGGTGAAGATCTTTCACGGACTCCAGTACCGATACGTAGAGCCCGAGTCGGTGGACGAAATCGGGATGCCGCCCAATGTGCCGTACGATGAGCGCATCTATCGCATTGGATTCAAGATTGGCAAGGTGCCGATCGAAGATCGTGTGGTGATGGAAGTGTTCTCGCCCGCAGGTGAGCGGTTATGCAAGTTCCACCTCGACTTGCTGTAGTTCTTCCGCTTCCTCTTCCAGCATGAACTCCAGTACCTCTTGCGGCGAAGCCGCATTCCAGACCGGATAAAACGACTGGCGGTGAAGCGGCGAAGGTCCAAATTCCTTCAGCGCCTTGATGTGTGCGGGCGAACGGTATCCCTTGTTGGAGGCGAGTTTATAGGCGGGAAAGATCGGGTCCCACGCGGAGATCATGGCATCACGAGCTACTTTGGCGACGATAGAAGCAGCAGCGATCGAGGCGGAGAGTGCGTCACCATGGATGATCGACTTCTGCTGCATGGCAAGATCCAGCTTCATCGCGTCAATAAGCAGGCAATCCGGCTGCGGAGTGAGCGCACGGACCGCTTCGGTCATGGCGAGGCGTGTGGCGTGGTAGATGTTGAGTTGGTCGATGCGGGCCACATCGACGGCGGCTATCGACCACGCGATGCAGTGCTCCTTGATGCGCTCGGCAAGGACGTCGCGCTTCGCGGCCGGAAGGAGCTTGGAGTCGCGAAGTCCCTTAATGCGGTACTTGGGATCGAGGATTACGGCGCCGGCGACTACTGGTCCGAACAGTGCACCCCGACCGACTTCATCAACGCCGGCGATCAGTTGGGCACCTTCGCAGGCGAACTGTTTCTCGAACTTGGTCGTACACTTCAGGCGTTTGAGCAAACGCATTTTCAGCGTCGCCTTGGATACGCCGTCTGGGTTCGAGTATTTGGGTTTGCGGGGCACTTCGTGGAAGCTATTGTAACTGCCAACGGGAACGGGCAGTCCGGTCTTCCGCAAGAAATTGTGCCCCGGCCGGGATGCGAGATCTAGGCGTCTTCTTCGTCGGCACCATGACGCCTGAGCAGCGAAGGCAGGTTTTGCGAGAACGAGCTGCGCGGCAGCACCATGTCGCAACCGGCTTCCTGTGCCTTTAGTTTCAGGTCGGCTTGAAGGTGCGAAAGGAATCCGATGATCGCGGTTCCTTTCTTGAGCTCCTTTTTCAGCTTCGGGATCGTAGTCAACGGCTTCGCGTTGGCGTTGTTCAGGTCGAAGATAATCAGCGACGGTTTGTCTTCACCGTTCGAGCCGAGTCGGTCGAGGATGTCCTTGTCGGTCTTAACGAACTCGACCTTCACGTTGAGCTTGCGAGCCGTCTCCTGGATTTTCGCCAGGAAGAAGAGGTCGTCGATGAAGGCAAAGATGCGAGGAACTGCGTTTTCGTCCATGGGCTTTCGGATGGGTTCCGGTTCGGGATGCACGTAAGCGCCCGGAATTGCGCCACCGCGACCGCGCTGGCTGGTTTGGCCGCCATTACGGTAGCTGTGGTCCATGGGGCGGGTGTAAATGCCCTGAGGATCGCGGGACTGTGCCCCACCCCCTCCACCAC